>JAKLPX010000238.1 GCA_022013635.1 Candidatus Delongbacteria bacterium | reverse complement strand
GAATAAATTCATTTTTATAATAAAAGATGGGATCGAAATTATAGATCTGAGACTAAAGAAATGATTTACAAAGCGAATTGCAAGTTAAATTTACATTTAAGAGTGACCGGAAAACTGCCGGACGGTTATCATTCTCTTGAGACGATTTTTCAGGAAATACCTTTTTACGATGAAATTGATATTTCTATACCGGAAGAAGATAAAATTGAATTTTCCTCAACCGGAATAAAAATCCCCGACGGAGACAACAATATCTGCGTTAAAGCCGCTGAAATTTTGAAGGATAAGTACAGCATTCGAAAAGGCTGTAAGATCATATTGCAGAAAAATGTTCCGATAGGCGCAGGTCTCGGCGGAGGGTCTTCAGACGCTGCCGCTACCTTGAAAGCTTTAAATGAATTATGGAGTATCGGATCAGGTGACGACGATTTGGAGAAGATCGCATTAAAATTAGGAGCCGATGTACCGTTTTTCATTAAAGGGGGATGTGCTTGCGCGGAAGGAAAAGGAGAGGTCTTAAGACCTATAGAACCGCTGTTGAAAAACGGTTCTATCTTACTAATATATCCGCACATACATATTAGCACGCCGGATGCATACAGAAAACTTAATTTAAACTTGACAAATTTATCTAATAATATTATATTTGCCGAAGTCTTAAAATCAGGAGTGTCTCTCAGCGACTTTCATAAGAGATTCGTTAATGATTTTGAGGATGTGGTGTTCAAAGAATACCCTGAAATAGGAAAGATTAAGGAGTTATTGCTTAACGAAGGCGCAGATTTAGCCGCAATGTCAGGAAGCGGTTCGACTGTATTCGGATTTTTTACTTCTGAAGATAAATTAAGAAATTCGATGAGCCTAATAAATAAAAATTACTTTGTTAAAGCTGTAAAACTATAGCGGAGGACACAGTGGAAATCACCGAAATCAGAGTGAATCTAAGAGATGAAGAAAAGCTTAAAGCCTTTGTTCATGTTACCTTTGATAATGCTTTCATCGTCAGAGGGCTAAAGATAATTAATGGAAAAGACGGATTGTTCGTTTGCATGCCAAGCAGAAAACTTCCCGACGGAACCTACAAAGATATCGCTCATCCTATCGTTGACGATTTCAGAATCAAGCTGGAAAAGGAAATTCTCGATAAATACGCTGAGGAATTATCAAATCAAGTTGAAGGAAAGGCGAGCAGTAACTCCGGGCATGAAGAATAATATTTATTAAAGCTAGGGGTATGGCCAAGTGGTAAGGCACCAGGTTTTGGTCCTGGCACTCGGAGGTTCGAATCCTTCTACCCCTGCAAATTATAGAAATTTAGAAAGAGGGTAGCTCAAGATGTCAGAAAAATTAGTAGCGCAATTAAAAAGCTTCGATAGCAAAAGAGCTATAAAAGCTAAAAGAAAAACAGGATTGATCCCGGTTAATCTGTACGGCCCGGGTATTGAGAACAGTCATTCTTACTATATGAATGAAATTGATTTGAATCGCGCCATCAAATCCGGTAAAAAAATTCATGAGATTACTTCGGAGATCGGAGACTTTAATGTTGTAATGAAGGAAGTACAAAGACATCCGGTTTCATGGAAATTAGTGCATGTGGATTTATTATCGCTTGCACAGGGCATGAAAGTTACAGTTACGGTTCCGGTCAGGTATGAAGGAGTTCCTTTCGGCGTTAAAAACATGGGCGGAGTTTTTATCATTAACTCAAGAGACATTAGGATTGAGGCTCTGGCTGAACATATTCCCAATGAAATCATAGTGGATGTTGAACAGCTTAAGTTAAAAGACACAATTCATGCTTCAGATATCGTAAGAGAAAACATCAAAGTCGTTTCTCCCGGCGGTATGTTATTGTCAAGAGTTGGTATTACTAGAGCTGCTGTATCTGCCGGAGCAGAAGTTGCCGAAGTAGCGCCTGTGGCAGCAGCACCTGCTGCAGCACAACCAAAAGCGGCACCCGGAGCCGGCGGAGCATCGAAATCGGCACCCGCAGCAGTGGCTAAACCAGCACCACCTGCCGCAACGGTAAAACCTTCAGCTAAACCCGCAAGAAAATAAGTTTCATTGAAATAAAATCGAAGACACTTTGCAAGTAATAATCGGACTGGGAAACCCGGGTTCAAAATACACTGATACCTGGCATAACCTTGGTTATATATCGGTTGATCATTTCGCTAAAAAACACGGACTTTTATTTAAAGCCGGGAAAGGTAAATTTTATACCGCTTCCTGCTTTATTAATTTAGAGAAGATCATCTTGGTAAAACCTACCACTTATATGAATCTTTCAGGATTGGCTGTATCCGAAATTTTAAACTATTTTGAAGTAAACATCAGCGATATTTTAGTCGTTTGCGACGATGTAAATCTTGATCTCGGAACAATAAGAATCCGAAAATCAGGCAGCGCCGGCGGACATAACGGTATCAAATCAATAATCAGTTCTTTAGATACTCTGGAATTTGCAAGACTTCGAATAGGTTTCAGAACGGATCAGATAAACTCTATCCTTACAAATAATCCGGCTGTTCTGCCGGATTTAGTCCTTTCAAAAATACCCGCCGCCTTGCATGAAGATATCATCTCTTCGGTTGATAAAAGCGTTGAAGCAATAGAGTATGTTTTGGAATATGGAATTGAAAAAACGATGAATAAATTTAACGGAATCAATGCGGAAAATTGAAGAATTCAAGAAATAAAAAATCTAAGATTTATATTGACATAAATAAAAAAATAAATTAGATTTGGCGCGTACAATTCTTGCCGGATTTAATAACAAGTTCGGCCGTAAGACCAAAAGAAGGAGGTAAAATGAATAGGTACGAAACAATGCTGATCATTGATCCGACTCTCGATCAGGATAAAGTAGAATCCTTAATTTCCCGTTACGAGGGAATGATCAAAGCTGATGGAGAGATAATTTCAATTGATCCGTGGGGTAAAAAAAGGCTTGCATACCCGATCAAAAAGAAGCCAACCGGATTCTATGTGCTTTACAAGTACAAAGCAGGATACAAAGTTCCTCAGACATTAGTTGACGACATGAACATTAATTCTTCGGTTCTTCGTTACATGACTCTTGTAGTTGACAAAAGAGCCATGAAACAGGAGCAAATTGACTTAATCGCGGCGGGTAAAGAGTTAAAGAAAGAAGAAGCTGAAAACGAATCGGTTTCCGAAGATAAAAAAGAAATCAATTAGGAAGAGGAAATTAGAATGATGAAAGATAAAAAGAAAAGAATCTGTAGATTTTGCGAAGAAAATATTTATTATATTGATTACAAAAATGAAAAACAACTGACAAAATTTACAACCGAACAGGGAAAAATCATCCCGAGAAGAACTTCAGGCGTGTGCGCAAAACATCAAAGAATGCTTTCAAATGCAATCAAAAGAGCAAGAATTGTAGCCTTAATGCCGTTCGTTGACAACACAGCAAGATAAAAAGGAGACGAAAATGTTAATAATATTAAGACATGATTTAGATAAAGTAGGCAAGGCTGGAGAGACTATTAAAGTCAAAGACGGTTTCGCAAGAAACTATTTAATTCCGAATAATTTTGCATATCCTGCAACAGACGCCTATATGAACCGTTACAAAGAAGGAACTAAATCAAAAAGATTTAAAGAGGCCCAAACGAAAAAATCCGATGAATTTTTGAAAAAAGCATTAGCCGACAAAACTGCCGTAATCAAAATGAAAGTCGGCGAGGAAAACAAATTATTCGGCTCCGTAACTTCACAGAATATTGCGGATGAACTTAAAAAGTACGGAATTGAAGTTGACAAGAGAAGAATTCTGCTTGAAGAAAATATAAAGCATTTGGGAGAATACAAAGTACCTTACAAGTCTCATTCCGTGACAGAAATTACGATTTCCGTAAGCGTAATAGCCGAAACTGAATAAATTCATTAAAAGACAATATCTTAAAAAGCCGGTTCTACCGGCTTTTTTATTTGAATTAAAGTGATTTTTTATTTGTTTTTATGTCGTTAATTCATTAAAATACAAATATAAATAACTGGGATGCCGGAATGCATGATATATATATCAAAAGCGAGTATGAAGATGAGACGAAGGCTTCAATATTGATCGTTGACGACGAAGTATTAATTCTTCAGTCGCTTGAACTTATACTGGAACGGTATTTCGATGTTACAAAGGAAACCGATCCGTTGAAAGTATTTGATATTTTAAAAACGAAAAAAATAGATTTATTAATAAGCGACGAAATGATGCCCGGTCTCAGAGGCTGTGAGCTGGCGGAGAAAGTCCACGACGAGTATCCAAACATCTGTAAAATCATTTTAAGCGGAAATTCCGATAAAAAAGATATAGTCAAAGCTATAAATAAAGGACATATTTTTTCGTTTCTTTTTAAGCCAATTGATGTCAATCAGCTGTTGCAGGCGGTTAAGCAGGGTCTTGACAACAAAAGAATGAAAGAAACTATAGAAAATCAGAATAAGAGTCTTGAAGAAAAAAACAGAACTCTTCTTAATGAAGTCCTTAAAAAAAGCAGTAAAATTCTTGAGATGGACAAATTTTATGAGCTTGGAAAATTCTCGGCTTCTATTGTTCACGATCTGAATAGTCCGCTTCAGACACTGATAACCGGATACCAGCTTTTGGAGGACGAAGTGATGAACAGTTCTTCCGAAAGTTCTTCAACAAAAAGTATTTTATCTCTTATTGACGGCAGTCTTGTTACTATGGAAAATATGATAAAAAGTATTTCTGACAGGATTAGAAATAATACTTCAGAAAAGTCGGTTGAATTCGACTTTAATGAGCTTATAGAGAAAAATATTAATTTTATGAAGTTAAAGTATAAAAACGGTTCGCCGGTTGATATATCATTTTTACCTTCGAATGAAATTCCGAAAATGAAAGGCATTCCTCTGCACTTTGACCAGATATTGGCTAATCTCTTAAAAAATTCGTTTGATGCAATAGAGACTACCCGTCAGAAGAAAATAATTATCAAAACCTTCATGAAATCGGACAAATTATGCCTGTTTATTAAAGATTCAGGAATCGGAATTATTGGTAAAGATATTGACAAAATATTCGATATCGGATTCACAACGAAAGAATTCGGAAAAGGAACCGGGCTCGGGCTTGTAATTACAAAACAGATGGTAAATTCATATAAAGGTAAAATAAAAGTCGAATCCGAATCGGGCAAGGGGACCAGCTTTTTATTGTGCTTTCCGATTAATAAATAGATGAATTATAACAATAGTCAAATACAGGCAATTGAGCATTTCAAGGGACCGTGCCTTGTTCTTGCAGGCGCAGGAAGCGGAAAGACAAGGGTGATAATCGGAAGAATCGAAAAGCTTATTGAAGAACATAATGTCCGCCCGACAAATATTCTCGCAGTTACATTCACAAATAAAGCTGCTGAAGAAATGCGGGAAAGACTGGGCAAATCCATTAAAAATCATGACTCAATTACCTGCTCGACTTTTCATGCTCTCGGAGTAAGACTGATCAGAGAAAACCTTGATAAATTAGGCTACTCCAAAGGATTTTCGATATATGGTTCACCCGAGCAGCATGCCTCAATCAAAAAGGCCATGCACAATCTGAATATTTCGGCTGAAATGTTTGACCCTAAACTTATCAGCTACAAAATATCATATTTCAAAAACAGATATACAGGGCTTAACAGTGTAACTGCGCTCGATCCGATCACGACTATAGCCAAGCGGATTATGCCGGAATATGATAGGATACTTAAAGCTAACAACGCTCTCGATTTCGACGATCTCCTCTTAAAGATGCTCGAACTTTTTCAACATAGAGACATTCTTGAAAAGTATCAGGATAAATTCAGATTCATTCTGATAGATGAATTTCAGGATACAAATCCAGTTCAGAACAGAATAGTCCTTAAATTGAGCGAAAAATATGAAAATGTTTTTGTTGTAGGCGACGACGATCAGTCAATTTACGGATTTAGAGGAGCAGATTTCAGAAATATTCTTGACTGTGAAAAACATTGGGATAATTGCGAAATAATCATTCTTGATGTTAATTACCGTTCAACAGAAACGATCATGAAAGCCGCATCGTCCGTAATAAACAATAATCTTGAAAGAAAATCGAAACAGGTTAAAACTCATTTAAAAACTCATATCCCGATAGAATATTTCTGCGGGCTTAACGAAAAGCATGAAGCCGATCTTATCTCCGAAAAAATAAAAGAATTCGGAACAAAATACTCAGATCATGCAGTTCTGTTAAGAACAAATTACCTTACAAGAACCATAGAGGAATCCTTCAGAGCACACAGAATACCATATAAAATAGTCGGCGACTATAAATTTTATGACCGAAAGGAAATAAAAGACATTCTCGCCTATTTGAGCATAATCGTCAATCCCTCGGATGAAGTGAGCATTCTTAGAATAAT
>JAKLPX010000237.1 GCA_022013635.1 Candidatus Delongbacteria bacterium | reverse complement strand
TGATAAATAATTCTTTTGAAGCGTCAGGTCAGGCCTGTTGTTGAAAGCTTCTTCTATCAGAATATTTTCATCAAAATTCTCTTCCGTAATAGCCTGCTGCTCGTAAGATATTTCAAGCGAGTCGGAATTGATCTTTGCATTCATGTGATAAACAAGAGTTTGTTTACTTTTTTTCAGGCTTGATTCGGCAGCTTTCAGGTCTATTATGTCTGAAGATTTTGATACTTCAAAGCTAAGCAGATCTGATTTTGAGATATTCCCCATTGAGAATTTTAATTCTGCTTCTTCATATTTTTTCTGACTGTATTCCGCAATATCTGTCTGAAGGTTCAGTTTCTCTTCAGCAATAAGCACTTGAAAAAACGAATTTATGACAGTGTATCTGATAGAATTCAAAATATCCGAGTGATTTATATCAGTTGATTCATTCGAGATCTTTGAATATTCATAGTTATGAAATAATGAAGGACTAACCTTTCCAGACAGACCTATTGAGGCACTGAAATTAGTATTCTGATTATTATCGTCATCCCCGTTTAAAAAGTACGAACCGCTTCCTGTAATATCGTAAAACCGATTTCTTGCGTCGGTCAATGAATGATCCGAAATGATTTTGTCGGTTTCGGATATTTTGATATCAAGATTGTTCTTTTCTGCAGTTTGGATACAGTCGCTCAATGACATTGTAATTCCAAACACAAGTTTTGCAACTAGAAACACCATTATTATCTTTTTCATTTTCTTCCCTGATAATTGTTTTTTATGTTAACGATTATTTCCATACTTTGTTTTAGTAATTATAAACATCTAAAGTTAATTCTTCTCCGTTTAAAATATAAAGTCTGTCACCGATAAAGAATTCCTGTTTCTTGAACATGCCTAATATTCCTATATTTGCTTTATCTTGTATCTCATAATTTATCCTGTTTAAGAATTTACCGTCCTTAAATATGTCAAGATAGACGCCATCCTTATCTTCATTCCTGTCAACATTCGGATAGACCAGTAGTCTTCCGTATTTATCGGTATGTATCGCAACGATGGCTTTTTAAAATTACCGACTTTAAGTTCCTTAGTTCCCTGCATCATTTTTTTCATTTCGGTAATGTATTCTTCTTTTTCAGCATTTTCGTACCTGATCATCTTGAAATCTTTTCTGATTTCGATTTGCTTTTTACCATTGTAGTCATATCCTAATATTCTGTACTGATTATCAGAATTTTCAGATATATATACATAGTCGTTTCCGGGAATGAACGGTATGACAAGATCGTTAAAATCAATTTTACCTGCCATCAGATCCTGCACCGAAAGAATTTTGCTGTTAAGCACTGATTTTTCTTTCAGATTTCCCATTTCCAATACTGAAAGTGCGAAATCAATGTCTGGCTGTTGTCCTTCTTTCATGATCGGTTTAACTACATAAGAGACTATTTTCTGCCCGTCTCTTGATATTTTTGTATTTTGTAGCTGTGTTTGATCCGTAATTAATTTATCACTATAGAAATTTCCGTCCAGATCGAATTTTGATATTTTTCTTGATCCCGCACTCATCAAATTCAATGTATCATTGTCAATGAACATGATTGACGGATAGAATAATTCACCCGGTCCCTGCCCCATTCTTCCGATGCTTTTAATGAAATTACCTGAAGAATCAAATTTCTTTACACTCATTGACATGACATCAAGAATATATATATTATCCAATTTATCCGCTGTTAAAGATACCGGCCTTTTCATGCATGCGTTTGAATCAGTTTGCGCTTCTGATGAAACAGTAAAAAGTTTTTTTAAATCAAGCTTAGCGTTCGGATCGTTCGGAATTTCCGTATTGCTGTAAACTTTTATACCGTTTTGTTCATCAATTTTGAAATTTTCGGCTTTTTTAGAACAGCCTATGAACAGAATGCTCATTGTTAGAATCGCGGTCATCAGTTTTCTCATCTTGCGCTCCTGAATTTTGGTTAAATATATTTTTTGCAATCCGTATTAACAAACTCTGCCTGATGAAATGCCGTTTTTTAAGGACGAACTGCGTTCGTTTAAGAACGGAATGAAGATAAGAATATTCGTGTGAAATTGAAAGTATATAATATATTAAATTTACGGATCGTAAACCTGACCCACATGATAAACTTCACTTAGATATTTTAACTTTTCTCCGCGAAAATAACAATCGCTTGAACTTATTGCTTTTTTGTCGCTTTCTTTTTATTTTTGTTGAAAAACGGATATCTTATGAAATATGCCTGCTACATCGTTTTCGCCGCAATTTCGCTTCTTCAAGCTCAATACTCTACAACAAAATACGCTACGCTTTTTATTAAATCTTCTGCGTCATTCTACAATCATCAGCATTTTGTTGAATCGGCAAAGAAAGAGATTATCGAAATCGGAGAAGATATCGTTCCGTTCCTTGTAAGTAATTGCTCTTCGAGACAGCCGAGAGAATATCACGCTTTGAGAGATCTATTTTCCAAAATTGACTGTAAATTATCATCCCGCTACTTGATGGATGAAATAAAAAAAATGGATAAGAATTCATTTTCAACAGCGGTTGAGTTTCTGGGACTGTCAAAATATGAGAGAGGATTAGAGTTCCTTGAACCGTTCCTGAGTATTGATTCCGCATGGGTAAAAATTTCAACATTAAGAGGCATCGGCGATCTGAATGATCCCCGTTCGGTTAAAGTTGTAAAACCATTTAAAAACGATCCCGATTATAAACTCCGCTGGCAGTCTGCCACCGTTCTCGGTAAAATGAATACTCTTGAAGGTGACCGTGAGCTGGTTTCTATGTTGAATGACTCTCTTCAGCTTGTTTCTCATACTGCTCTGCATTATCTTAACTCTCATTTGAAAGTTGATTCTCTAAAAGAAAGAATGAAAGTTATTGACCGCAAAATGGATTCCGCTTTGCTTGATCTTCTTAAGAGAAAATATATTGAAAACAAAGAGACTGATTTGATCTCGGAAAGAAAGATCGAGACGACTGTTCAGGATACTTTAAAAGAATTTACTATTCCTGATCTGGTTTCTGATAAATCTGTTATTTATACCGCGTTAAAAGAGCTTTATATGGATAAAAGAAGTTTCTTTCTCCCTGTTAAATCGGATAAAGAACTTTTCCTCTTCCCTTCAATTGCGAAAATGTTCGCTGATCCTATGCTTCAGGTTTCACTGCCAAATGAAGTAAAGAATAATTATACGAAATTTCCTGAAATTGATTTTAAAGAAATAAGCTATGAGTTCAATAGTAACTTACCTGATTCAGCAAAAGGAAAAATTGATATTGACAGCTTTGTGAAATTACAGAAAGATATTGCAGAAAATTTTGATCTGATGTGGTCCGGTTATTCTTATAAAAACAAAATCGTTGATGTATTTTTTGAGAGAATTTTAAAGGATGATGAAGATACTCCGGAAGAAGATACCGGTACGGATGAAGTAACTGCCATGATAAGAAACAGGCTGGATGAGAGAAGATATTACGATGACAGTCAAAAATTCTACAAAGAAACATTAAAGGATATTCAGCCTAAGTTCATCGTGGAATCCGGTATAAGATCATATTCTGATTTTCTTGCACTTATCGCCTATGTCAAAAATAACAAATTAGAATCGTCAATAAATGACTCGCCGTTCGGTAAAATTGTTATCGGTTCGGAAGGTGACGATATTTATGAGGGCAGCTATTTTTTGATCATTGATAAAGGCGGAAATGATGTATATAAATTGGACAATAAACATCAGAGATTCAGCTATATCATTGACTTGAGCGGCAACGACAGATATACTTCGGACGAATTCGGACCTGCATCGGCTTATAACGGAATCTCTTTTCTTTATGACGGAAATGGTGACGATGTTTATGACTGCAAAGATTTCTCATTAGCATCTTCCCTGTTCGGATTTTCCGTTCTGCTTGATGAAAACGGAAACGATAAATATTTATCACTCAAGCATTCTCAATCTGCAGCGACATTCGGTTATTCATGTCTGTGGGATAAGAGTGGAAACGATGTTTATCTTGGCGAAATGAAAACTCAGGCTTATGCAGGTGTACTGGGTTATTCCGTTCTCTCCGATGATAACGGGAACGACAATTACACACTTTCGGGCAATCAGGTAGATGTTCTCCGTTATGCCGATCATTTCATTTCTATGGGTCAGGGATATTCTTTCGGAGACAGAGATCATGCTTGCGGAGGATTGGCTTTCCTTTTAGACAAACAGGGAAACGATAATTATATCTCCGACATATTCGGTCAGGGTGGCGGTTACTGGTTCGCTTTCGGTGCGCTTGTTGACATGAAAGGGAACGATAATTATATTTCATATCAATACTCAATGGGATCAGGCGTTCATCTCGCATTCGGAACCTTAATTGATTATGAGGGTGACGACAGCTATAAATCAAAAGGTGTTTCATTAGGCTGCGGACATGATTATGCCGGCGGAATGTTCTTCGACCTTAAAGGCAACGACAGCTATCAGGCAGAATCGCTTTCGATCGGATCAGGTAACGCTGACGCAATTTCTATTTTTTATGACGGACAGGGCGACGACCTGTATTCCGCCCATCAGGCAAACACAATGGGATGGTCAGATTGGAGAAGAGATGCCGGTTACATCAGCATATTCATTGATATGAACGGTAATGACAAATACGGCACTCTGTTTGGTGCGAACAACCAGAGATGGTATCAATCCACCTGGGGCGTCGGTCTGGATTTTGATTTTAAGATAAAGAAATAAAACTATGTTAAAAAATAATTAACATTAGGTTTATTTCCCCTTCAAGATATTCTCAACCAGAATATATACCGTCGAGCCTACGGTAGTAAATCTATTTGCAAAAGAGCCTGTATCTTTTTGTTTTGCCCGTTTGATGGCGTCTTGGATCATTTCATCAGATATTTTAATGGAACTCATTCCTTTATCGTAGTTTGGTATATATTTTTTTAATCTTGTTGAACAGTCGTTTGAAGTATTTATACCTTTAGCATCATCGAAATGTAATAATAGCCGAAATTCAAACTTGGGATTGCTCAAGGCAAATCCGTAATTGCCTTTTTTCTCCGACCATCTGTTTAGCTGCGATAATTGTTCGTCAGTCCATTGGTCTCTGTCAACTACAATCCAAGCTTCATCTGTTTTTATGAGATTCTCTTCCTTGATATATTTCTCAATTCTTTTCAGGACTTGAAGAGGAGAACTTCGCTTTTTGGCTTTCAGACATTTAATTTTTATAATTGAGACACGGTTATCGAAAAGTGAAAAATATTCCGGTTCGGTTAGTTGTCCTTCTGTGGAGATAATGAACATTTTCTTATACCGTTTCGTACCTAAAGGTCGTTCAAATTTTCTACTTTTTGAAGACATCAGCAAGTAACTCCGTTTTTTTGAAATGAATTTTTTAAAAGAATCTTTGGCGTACCACCAAGACGACCTTGCAAATAACTTTTTCGGATATCTTTATCATAACGAACATCTTTATAATCAATAAATGAAAATAGAATAGAAATTCCTGAATCGTTCCTTTCAGCGACCCACATTTCATCTCTACGAAGTAGGTTCTGATCCATCAATAAAACATCGTGCGTAGTTATGAGTAATTGAGAGCGTGTTTCAGTCGAACAACTTGATAAGTAACTTTCAATAAGTTGTTTTGTTAATATCGTATGCAAACTACGATCAACCTCATCAATTACATATACTTTTTTATTTTTCGGATTTGAAGCATCAAGTAAAGCCGGTAAAAGATCAATAATTCTTAATGTACCGTCAGATTCTTGTCCGATTTCAAATTTCGCTTCTTTACCTTCAGGTTTACTATGGTAAGATACCAACTTTTTTGCAATAAGTTTTTCATTTTTCCTTGTTACTACAATTCTATCGTTCGTTGACTTGAGTACAAACCTGACTGAAGCTCCTTCCTTCAATTCTTCTTGCAATTTGTTTTTAAACTCCCTAGAAATAAGTAAATTTTCAAATTGAACCTCTTCACTACCTAAATGCTTAATACCTGTATCCATTTGCGGTAAAATTTCGTTCATTATGAAATATAGAGGATGTTTTTCGTCAATAAAATTTTCAAACTGACTAAAACGCTCATCAGGAGCAATCAACACAAGTGAATTTTTAAACCAATCATAAATCGGTTTGAAATCATCAATTTTTTGAAATACTGAGTTAGTTAGAAACAATTGATTATCACGAGTACCTTGAAAAGCATATTTCAAAAACATATTATCATTAAAAAGATTTTCTTGATCCTCAATAATATTTTTTCTTCTATCAAAAACAATTTTTTCGGTAGAACTTGAAATTTGGATAAGTTTTTCATCAATTACAGCTTTTCTTGTAACAGAG
>JAKLPX010000236.1 GCA_022013635.1 Candidatus Delongbacteria bacterium | reverse complement strand
TTGAATTCAACAGTGCAATCGGTCCGTATAAAGGCGGATTAAGATTCCACCCAAGCGTAAACCTCAGCATTTTGAAATTTTTAGGATTTGAGCAGGTCTTCAAAAATGCGTTAACTACTCTTCCTATGGGCGGCGGAAAAGGCGGTTGCGATTTTGATCCTAAAGGTAAGTCAGACAACGAAGTTATGCACTTTTGCCAAAGCTTGATGAGCGAGCTTTTCAGACACATCGGTCCTAACACAGATGTACCTGCAGGCGATATCGGAGTAGGCGGAAGAGAGATCGGTTACATGTTCGGTCAATATAAAAGATTGAGAAATGAATTCACAGGCGTTCTTACAGGTAAAGGCAGAAACTGGGGCGGTTCACTTATCAGACCTGAAGCCACAGGATATGGTGAAGTTTATTTTGCAGCTAATATGATGGCTGAAAAGAAACAAACTTTCAAAGGTAAGATCGTTGCTGTCAGCGGTTCAGGAAATGTCTGCCAGTACGCTATTCAAAAAGCCAATGAATTTGGTGGAATATGTATTTCTATTTCTGACTCTGCCGGAACAATTATTGATTTAGACGGTATCCACGGCAAAAAATGGGACTTCCTGATGGAATTGAAAAATGTTAAGAGAGGAAGAGTAAAAGAATACGCTGACAAATTTAAAGGCGCAAAAGTAAAATATTACGAAGGCAAAAGCGTTTGGGATGTTATTAGAGACGAAAAAATAAAAGTTGACATCGCGCTTCCTTCAGCTACTCAAAATGAAATTGACGGAAGCCACGCAAAAGCACTTGTTAAAAATGGTTGTAAAGTTGTTGCTGAAGGTGCCAACATGCCTACAATTCCTGAAGCTCAAGATATTTTCATTAAAAATAGAATTATGTATGGACCTGCAAAAGCTGCTAACGCAGGCGGAGTTGCAACATCAGGACTTGAAATGAGCCAAAACTCGTTGAGAATGTCATGGACAAGAGAAGAAGTTGACGGACATCTGAAAAGAATTATGAAAGATATTCACGATAACTCAAAAGCGGCAGCCCTGAAATACTGTCCTGAAAAAGACGGATACATCAACTACATGGCCGGCGCAAACATTGCAGGCTTTATAAAAGTTGCAGACGCCATGATGGATCACGGAGTTGTGTAATAGTAATACACGATACACTTTTTTTGTAAAGGGGCTTAACAGCCCCTTTTTTTAAGGATGTAATATAATGTTATACAGAGCCGATATCCTAAATTTTATAAAACAATATGTGAAATCTATGAGGCTCTATTATTCTTTTGTGACCGGAATTGCCGGATGGCTGGGATTTGCTTTTTATGAACATATTGCCACGGATTTCAGAACAGTTGAGATTTTTCCTTCCGCAGAAAAAAAGGCTCTAATAATTTCGATACTTTTTTTAAGCTGGGGGATCAACCAGATCGTAAATGATTATCTCGGAATGAAGGAGGACAGGATCAATGCTCCGGACAGACCGATGGTTTCGGGAAAATTAAATCCCAAAGGCGCTCTGATCGTTTCGTTTATTCTGATGTTGTTCGTCTTAGGCATAACCTATTTTTACCTTGAGCCGATTGCAATTATTCCTTTGGCAGCAGGTGTTCTTCTGAATTTTATTTACGAATACTCGAAAGCTTTTGGGATTTGGGGGAACATTATTTTCGGATTAATGATAACGATGTGTACGGCTTTCGGTTTTCTTGCCGCCGGCCCGACTCAGGCGCCGTACTTTACTCAAAGCAGGATCGCTGTTCTGTCAGTTGTCTGGCTGATGAACGGACTGATGACTTTCTACACTTATTTCAAGGATTATGAAGGCGACAAAGCGACCGGCAAAAACACCATCGTTGTAAAATACGGTATTGAAAGATCAAGATTCATCGCAATTTTCTCCGCGTTTTTGCCTGTAATTTTATTCGTAATAATTAATAGACTGAACTTGATTGAAGCGCCTTTAAATAATACATTTTATATTCTCGGCGTGCTGACCCTTTTCCTTGAAATTCAAACAGGCTGGCTATATTTCAAAAATCCCGAAGGAAAAGTAACATATTATTCTCTTGCTACAAACTTCCGTGCATGTACATGCGGGCAGGCAACTTTTGTTTCTCTTTTCAATCAGGAACTTGCTCTGATCCTGTTTTTAATTTCGTATATCTTTGTCGGATTTCTTTTTAACTTTCATAACAACAGTAAGGCATAATGAACTATGCGTTATATAATCAACAGGAGAGATCATGGCTACGATCGAAAAAATAAAAAAGATAATCTTCGACAATATTGATAACAAAGTTAACATTGAAGATCATACGAACTTAAGAAACGACCTTGAAGTAGATTCCTTCGATGTGCTGATGATAATGAACGGGATAGAAGACGAGTTCGCAATATCTCTTGAAGAAAATGATTTTAAAGAGATCAATACTCCTCTTGAAATTCAAAAACTGCTGAAAGATAAGTACGGAGTGTTATGAAAATAAAAGATAAATTCGTTTTCAATTTCACGGATGAAGACAGGCTGATAAATGAAATAAATTTCAATCCCTATTATCAGAAGATCGATTCAGGGGCGGATCTTTATGTCAGGATCGACGGCAAAAAATATCTGAATCTCGCATCGAACAACTATCTGGCGCTTTCCAACGATAAGAGAATTATAGCTTCTATGAAAGATTCTCTCGATAAATACGGTGCGTCAATGTGCGGAACCCCGATTGCCTGCGGTAATGTTGATATTTATGAAAACGCAGCCGTGTATATTTCGAAATTTTTAAGCATGGAAGAAACAATATTTTATCCTTCCTGCTATCAGGCTAATATTGCCGTATTCAATACTTTAGCAAAAGTAAACGATGTGATCTTTGTGGACAGATTCGCACATTCATCATTGATCGAAGGTATCAGATCAGCCGGATGTAAGATTAAACCTTTCCGGCACAATGATCCGAAGCATCTGGAAAACCTCATTAAAAATTCAAATTCTTATGAAAATATGTTCGTCGTTACAGAATCTGTTTTCTCCACAGAAGGCAGCATTGCGCCTTTTGATGATATTTACGAACTCTGCCTTAAATACGATGCCGTTCCGGTAGTTGACGATTCTCACGGCATCGGTGTTATCGGCGCGACAGGAAAAGGTATTCTTGAAGAAAAAAAGATCACTGATTATGAAGGCATCTATACAGCCTCAACAGGTAAAGCTTTGGGGATTTCCGGCGGGATCGTAAGCAGTTCGCATAATACTATAAACTTTCTCAGATATAATTCGTCATCCCTTATTTTTTCAACTGCTCTGCCTCCGGTTCTGATAGCGGGAACTATAAAAGCATTCGAGATAATTGAGGCTGAAGGCGAAAAATTAGTCAGCCGGCTTTCCCGAAACAAGAAATATTTATATGAACATTTACAGAGCTGCGGATTTGACCTTAATAACAGCGAAGCTTCTGTATGTTCGGTTAGAACAGGTTCCAATGAAAACACATTTAAGGTTTGTAAATATCTTTTTGAAAAGGATATCCTGACGACTCCGTTCATTTATCCATCCGTCTCAAAGAATAAGGGCATAGTCAGAATGATACCGCGTGTAGATCTGGACACAGATCAGCTTGACCATGTAATAAATTCATTTAAAGCTATTAATATTGAACATCCGGAGTTATTTGAGAAATGATATGTAAATATTTTTTCATTATAAATCCCGGTTCTAAACATGGGAAAGGCAAAAAGTTTTTATACCGTATAAAAGAAGAATTCGATTCGAAAAATATCACATTTGGCTATAAAGAGACCGTTTCGCTCGAAGACGCTTATTTACTCTCCAAAAAAGCAAATTATGAAGGCTATGAAATTATTGTCGCAGTAGGCGGAGACGGAACCATAAATAAAGTAATTGCCGGATTTTACGACGACACCGGAAAAAGGATTTCCGGATGAAAAGAGTTTTTACGCCCGGTCGAAAAAGGGGAAGGTCGAGGAAGAAATGTTCGGTGTCAGCCTGGGCAAGTTCGATGCAGAGGTATGTGATTGCTGTGGCGAGGCCTTTTTTTCTCTGAAGGAAACAGAGAGGATGGAAGCGAAAGCGAAAGAACTCGGAGTCTGGGGCCTGGCTAAACACATGAAGATTGTAAAATCCGGCAATTCGCTGAGCGTCCGAATTCCGGCCAAGATTGCTCGATTTCT
>JAKLPX010000235.1 GCA_022013635.1 Candidatus Delongbacteria bacterium | reverse complement strand
AAATGGAGAATTGAGAACGAGCGTTGAATCATCTTGAAATGATGTGGTTCTGGAGAAGTTGAAAATCATATAAACATAAAACCATTCTGAAAAGGAGAATTATTTAAAATGAATACAGAGCGAGCAGTAAATGAAAATGTAATCGGTTGCGGATCTGATCCAAGAGTTGAATTGAAAACTTTAAAGGAGGCAATGAATATGGAATTTGTACTAAGAGATTGGAAACTAAGTGATGCACAAAGTATTGTACCGTTGGCAAATAATGAGAAGATCGCTGGAAATCTGAGAAACACTTTCCCATTCCCCTATACCCTGGACGATGCCCATCTGTTTATTACAAAAAGTATTCACCAGCATAAAAGAAAGCAATTGAATAAAGCAATTATCATCAATGATTCAGCATCCGGCTCCATCAGTTTGCTGATGCAGGATGATGTCAGTTGTAAAAGTGGTGAACTGGGCTTTTGGTTAGGGGAGCCCTTTTGGGGAAAAGGTATTATGACTCGTGCCATTAATCAGATTTGTGAAACGGCGTTCGAGGATTCGAATAGTGTTAGAATTTACGCCCGTCCCTTTGCAGAAAATGAAAAAGCCAGAAAAACTCTTGAGAAAGCAGGATTTCAGCTGGAAGGAATTTTTAAAAACAGTATCTACAAAAATGGCAGAGTAATGGATTCTTGCATGTATGCTCTAACGAAATAAAAAGAGTATAGCTGATAAGAGGAAATAAATGAATTTACAAGACCTGAGTGGACTGTCAAAAGGAAAGGTTGGAACATGAAAGATTACGCATTGATTATTATGAAACCCGACGCCCTCAAAGCGGAGTTGGTTGAAACCATTATTCAACGATTTATTCAGAATAATTATAAAATTGAAATGGTTGGTTATAAAGAGGTTACCACAGATTTAATTTTAACTCATTATGCTGAAGTAACTGAAAAGTTGGGGGATTGGTTCAAAGATATCGTCATTAAGGATTTTGTGGGATATGGGATGATTCCGGTAATTATCAGTCAGAAGGGCGAGAATGCTATTGCCAATGCCAGAGAATTGACCGGAGCCACCGATCCATCAGTGGCCGCCCCGGGCACTATCCGAGGAGATTTGAGTAAGGACTCCATGGAGGCGGCCAATCGCGAAAATAGAAGCTGTTATAATTTGCTGCACTGTAGCGATTCCACTGAGTCATTTCAGAGAGAATTAAAACTTTGGTTTAATCCGGAAATAGAATTAGCAGAGGATTGAAATGAGACTTTCGCTATCATGAAGATCCAGTATAGCTTAAGGATAAAAAACGAAACCAATAGGTAGAATAGAATTGACTAAATTTGAAAAGGTATGAACGCTATTTATTCGCGAGTCGCATACCTTTTTATTTATTTTGCTTTTTGAATTTAGTGAGGCGAGAATAGCTTTTTAAAATTCGCAAAAAAATATAGTATAAAAGTTTAATTGGAAATTAATCTTGAGTGAATGTTAAATATGAGAATAAATTTGGATAATGTCTTGATTTGGGGTAAAAATACAATAATAGCCGGTCATAATTATGCTTCATATGAATAAGAAAACTAAAATATGGTTTTAATTGCATTGTGCAAAAAAATACTATAATATATACACAAGCACACGAAATGAGATAAAAAGATAAAATATCAACAAAATAAGCAGCTAAATATGATAAATGAATAAAAAATAAGTCGAATAATTACAGATTCGCCTAAATGCATTTTTGAATATAAACAATAGATAAAATATGAAGTTGCTCTATATGTGACGATTTGTTTTTTTATATTGATAGATGTATGAAAATGGGTGCAATAAATTGTTGTGTAGAAACTTGTTATCTTGTTGGAATAGCTTTTTTTCAGAAGTGAATATGTAAAATTAGTTTTAAGGAGGCGGTTATATGAACACAAATGTCAATGATCAGATGAAAAATGAAGAAAAGAATAAGTTGGTCAAAGAAATTGTTGCTAGGCATATGCATTCAAAAGGTGCATTAATTCCAGTGTTGCATGAGGTGCAGGAATCCTATGGCTATTTACCAGATGAGATTCAGGAAAAAATTGCCAAAGAAATGAATATCTCAAAGTCGGAAGTTTTTGGGGTGATTTCTTTTTATTCTCATTTTGCGACCAAACCTGCTGGTAAGTATAAAATTTCAGTCTGTATGGGAACGGCATGTTATGTAAAGGGGGCTGGAGCAGTTCTGGACAAGCTAAAAGAAACGCTGCGGGTGAAAGTGGGACAAACTACTGAAGATGGTGAGTTTACCCTTGAAGAGTGCCGCTGCTTAGGGTGCTGTGGATTGGCGCCGGTCTTAACCGTTAATGGAAAAGTCTATGGACGATTAACGATTGATGATGTTGATACCATACTGGAAAGCTATAAAAAAGATGGAGGAATTGCATAATGAAAACCATTGCAGAATTGGAAGCGATCAGAAAAAAAACCCTAGATGAAATCAGCATGCGGACCGACGATGAATCGATTCGAGTTGTGATTGGAATGGCAACCTGCGGGATTGCTGCCGGAGCAAGAGCTGTGATGACAGCATTT
>JAKLPX010000234.1 GCA_022013635.1 Candidatus Delongbacteria bacterium | reverse complement strand
TGGAAAAATTCAATAAATCGTCAATGAGCCTTTCCATTTTATTTGCCGAGTATTTAATTTTATTTAATAAGTCATGTCCTTTTTGCGGAATCATGGATAAAAACTCCTGTTCAAAAATATCCGAAAAACCGAGAATATGCCGCACAGGTGCTTTGAGGTCGTGAGAAACCGAATAACTGAATGATTCAAGTTCTTTATTCGCAAACTGAAGTTGTGAAGTTCTTTCTTTGACAAGCTCTTCAAGGCGATCGCGGTGTTGCACAAGTTCTTCTTCCGCCAGTTTTTGCTCTGTAATATCTTTCAGAGAAACCACCATGACTTCTTCTTCTTCTTCTTCTTCTTCTGCAAAAATCTTTCCAGCAAAGTCATATTCCAGTATAATTTTTTTTCTTGTTTCAGCAATGTTCATCGTTTTTCTCCTTTTTTATACTTTGCCGGCTACATTTTAAGTTTGTTTGCAATTGGTAACGAACCAAGTTGAGAAATGAATCTTTCTAATAGTTCTTTTTCCGCATAAACATATTCTAGAGTTGCGAAATATCTCAAAAAAACACCCTGTGAATTTTGATAGTGTTTTATCGTGATATTTTTAATATTCGCACAAAGATAATTTTGAATTCTATTTCGCAGATTGTTAGAACGACCGTAATATATCACTTCGGAAGAAAATATCGGATACTTTACATGATTAGCCACAGATATTTCATATACGCCGGCTTTATCAGGAATAATATGCAATATCTTTTTATGCAACGACAGGATTCGGGAAAATTTCTTTCTGTACGGATCAGATAAATTGATTTTATTGTAAGCCGGAATGTTATTCGACTTTCTGTAATTGCATATTGTTCTGACAGTAAGAGATATATTATATTTCTTTATAAGAATTTCCTGAATTTCATTATCCTTCATCCTGTATGATTGTTGAGAGATAACATATTCAACAATATTTGAATAAATTTTTCTTTTATTACAGAAAAAATCCTTTAGAAAATATTTCGCGTTGTTAAAAGATATAACGGTGTTATTGATTATGCGACTTAAACGACTGATATCCAGATAAGGGAATTGATATTTTTCTATAAATTCCTTCAATGAAATCGGAATCATTTTCTTTCGATCATTAGTTTCAAAGAAGTCTCTTTGCAGTTCTAATATGCTATTCATAACATTGTGTGTTAAAATATTCTTAGTTTTGATCCAATTCATGGAATGTTTCCACTTTATGTCACATGGATCATCAAATAATTCAAAATCCAGCTTAAAGTATTTTGATGAATAAAATTTAAAACCGTCTTTTTCCCTTTGCACTATGCCGGTAATTCCTTTGGGCACATCATATATAATTCTATCATCAATACAGGTAATTCTATAAAAAGGAGCTTTCGATGTATTTTCAATGAATTTACATACATACTTCGAGTATTTATTGGTATTCATTTCCAAAACATTTGCCAGAATCATCCTGCTGATCACTTTATTTTTCATAGTATCTTTTATCCCGTTTAGGTAACAGCGCTGATTTCTATAATACCGCGGTTTGATTTTCTTGATTGTTTTCGTAATTCAGTGAGGATTTTTTGCTTAAGTTCATCTTCGGACATATTTAGTTCAGGAGCATAATTACTAATGAGTTTTGCAAAAGCATTATTTGATTTTAATACCTCAATTTGTTTATCCACAGCAAGCAGTGATTCTGGGACGGACTGAAATATGTTTCGAAAATTTTCCTCGCTATGACGCAGTTCCCCTTCCGCTTTCTTGCGTGCCGTGATGTCCCGCCCGAAACTGACTGTGCCTATAATTTCCCCGCCTTTTAACATAGCAGCAGTATTGACGGATAAAATTATAATCTGCCCTTTTTTACCAAATATCCGCACCTCATAATTACCGGGCTGTCCTTTTAAAGTGCTCATGAATACTTCAGTTACCTTGGGCAAATCTTCTTCTACAATGAGTGGTGCGAAGGATTTCCCTTCCCAGTCTTTAAAGAAATATCCGGTAATCTCTTCTGACCGTGTATTGAAAAAAGTGAAATTGCCTTCTTTGTCAAGTGTCCATATCATATCATTCGACTGCTCAATCATAGTCCGATAGTTTTCCTCGCTTTCACGCAATGCCTCCTCCATCTTCTTGCGCTCGGTGATATTGAGTAAGTAAGAACGGGAACCTATTATTCTACCATCTTTTTTAATAACATTGCTGACTGATATATGAATATAAACAACAGTTTTATCCTTTTTAAGCCCTTTGAACTCATAATTGGAAGGTACTTTTTCTCCTTGAATACGATTCCTATGAATATCAGAAACCATCTCAATATCGTCTGCATGAATAAGAGA
This sequence comes from Candidatus Delongbacteria bacterium, assembly GCA_022013635.1. Lineage (GTDB taxonomy): Bacteria > UBA4055 > UBA4055 > UBA4055 > UBA4055 > JAKLPX01. The sequence goes on along the minus strand of JAKLPX010000234.1, from coordinate 1,474 downwards.
GTTGTGAGACTGTTTTTTCATCTCATCCTCGGAATAACCAAATAAATCAGAAAATCGTTTATTAAAATAAAGAAACTTCCCATCTATATCATCAACAACAATCGCAATATTTCCCAGTTCAACAATATCTTTATATAAAGCTTCACTTTTACGGATGGTTTTTTCTGCCTTTACCCTTCTCTCAAATTCTAATGATAATTCCATTGTTCTGATATTGACAAGCCTTTTAGAATAGAAATTAGCAAAGAGTAGTGAAACAATAGAAATTAACACAATGCCTAACGAGCTGACAAAAGAAAGCATTACCCAGTCGGGAAGTTTGAATTTTTCCTGTGCGGAACCGAAAAAATAACTCAGTGCTGTGTAATATACAGAATTTTTATCATTTTTTAATTCTCTTACAATAGCATCTATTTTATTCTTAAAAGCTTCAGATTTTACGGAATTTTTATTAAAAGCATACAGCATTTTGGCAGGCTGAAAAATTATCGGCGTAATTAGAATATTAAAATTTTTGTCGTTTAGATTTCCGAAGTCTTTATCCACTATACCGGCGTCTATAGTTTTTTCTTCTAAAGCTCGAAATACCGCGGCGTAACTACCCATCTGAATTATTTCAGATCCTATTTCAAAATTGTTTAGAATTTTCCTTAAACCTCCCGGTCCTTCAATATCAAAACTGTTCTTCAAGCCGCCGATTTTTTTGCCTTCCAAATCTAAAACATTCTCAATATCAGAACCGATTGTTTTATATATTCTTGTCCAGCTGAGTTGAACAACTTCATTTGAAAATAAATATTTTTTTTCTCTTTCAGGAGTTAATCCCGTATCAACCATAATATCAATTTCATTTGCTTCCAATCTGGTCAGACATTCATCCCAAGTGCCGTGCACCCATTCAATTTTCCAGTCTTCTTCTTCGGCTATATAATTCGTAATTTCCGCCCAGAAACCGCTGACCTTGCCTGTTTCATCGGTAAATATCTTGGGCGGATTTTCATAAGTGCCGATTTTGACAATTTCTTTTGAATAAACATTTGAGGATAAAAACAACAATGTCAATAATACGGATATTAACAGAAAATAATATCTTTCGCTAAAATCATACTTCAAATATTTAGTACTTTTCATTATTACAACTCCGGTCTTTAAATCATTTTCGATCCCTTTTTGTCTGTTGTTCCAATAAGAAATCTTAAGAATATAAATATAATTTAACTTTAAATAAATACAATATATTAATTTTATTTATTTTAATTGATTTTTTATTGTCAAAAGCAAAGTATTTTTATTACATTATAGCGTATAATTAATTTGGAGAATTTGGTATGGGCATTTTCCCGGATGTAAAAGTTAAGTTGTTTATTGTTGACAACGATCAGGGCATCGTAAATTCGATCTTAAGAAACATAAAAATGAAATTTAATGACGAAATTGAGTTTTCCGTACATTACGAAGAAGCCTATGAAAAAAT
>JAKLPX010000233.1 GCA_022013635.1 Candidatus Delongbacteria bacterium | reverse complement strand
GAAATATAAATTTGACGAAAAGATAAAAGATACTATCCAATGGTATGTTGACAATGAAAAATGGGTTGAGAACATAATTAACGGAACCTATCAAAAATAATGAAAAATTTCGAAGAATTAAAATGGGATTCCGATTTTTTCGATCTGAAAATCTGCAAGATTGAAGTTACGGATTATTCACGGAATGAAATACAGTCTGCCGTAGATTCAGCATTGAAAAACGGCTTTGAATTAATATATTTGATTATTCCGGACGAGACGGATAAAAATGAATTATTCCAATCCGAATTAATTGACAATAAAGTTATCTTTGAAAAAGAGTTAAGATTAATCGCGGAAAACACAGATACAAGTATAGCGGAATATGAAGGATCGGGAGTATCCGGCAAGCTTTACGAACTGGCACTCGAAAGTGGAAAATATTCAAGATATAAAAACGATCAAAAACTACCGGCAGGCAGTTATGAAAGGCTATACCGGAGATGGATCGAAAATTCGGTTAATAAAACCATCGCCGATAATGTATTTGTTTACAGATTTAATAATCAGACAGCCGGAATGGTTACTTTAAAAATTAAATCAAACCATGGCGAAATCGGAATTTTTGCGGTTGACGGAAGTATTCAGGGGCACGGAATAGGAAGCAGGTTAATAAAACACTGCGAGAATTATTTAATATCTAAAGGAATTAACTTAATTGAAGTTGCGACGCAGAAAAGAAATGCTGCGGCATGTAATTTTTACGAAAAAAATGGATATAAAATAAAAAAATCGTTAAATTATTATCATGTATGGAAAAAGAGTGAATATACCGTTTAATAAACCATTGGTTCTCGGATCCGAGAACAGCTTCATCGAAAAAGTTTTCGAGGCCAATCAGTTTTCAGGGAACGGTGAATTTTCAAAAAAATGCAATATAATTTTAAAAGAAAAGACAGGATGCAAAAAAGCAATAGTGACTTCATCCTGCACAGATGCTTTGGAAATGACTGCTCTTTTGGCGAATATTAAAGCCGGCGATGAAGTCATAATGCCGTCTTTTACTTTTGTAACGACAGCAAGCGCATTCGAGTTGAGAAAAGCAAGTATTGTCTGGTGCGATATAAGACCTGATACGAAAAACATTGACGAGACTAAAATAGGATCTTTGATAACTCCGAAAACGAAAGCCGTAGTAGTCGTTCATTACGCAGGAGTTGCCTGTGAAATGGATATGATTTCAGAAATCTGTAAAGAAAATAATTTAATCTTAATTGAAGATACAGCTCAAGGCATAGACTCTTATTACAAAGGAAAACCGCTCGGCAGTTTCGGGGATTTGGCAACAATAAGTTTTCACGAAACTAAAAACATCCAGTGCGGCGAGGGCGGGGCTTTGCTGATCAATAATCCTGATTTTGTGCAAAGAGCAGAATTTATCAGAGATAAAGGCACAAACAGAACTCTTTTCAATAAAGGAATAGTTGATAAATATACATGGGTGGAATTAGGGTCGAGCTTTCTGATGTCCGAATTACAGGCAGGATTTTTATATCCGCAGTTATCAGAGTCCGAAAATGTAAATCGAAACAGACTGCAAAGCTGGAATAAATATTATTCTGAACTTTCAAAATTTATATCTGCCGAAAAACTGCCCGTAATTCCCGAAAACTGCCGCCACAATGCGCATATATTCTACATGATCTGTAAAGATTTTGAAGAAAGAAGCAGACTGATAAATTTTTTGAAAGATAACGGAGTTGCCGCAATATTCCATTATGTTCCTCTGCACAAAGCCCCCTATTGGAATGGAAAATACGATGATCTCGAATTGAAGAATACAGAACTTATTGCTCAGACTTTAGTTAGACTTCCGATGTTTTACGGTTTAAAAGAGGAAGAAATCAATTTTGTCTGTTCTAAAATAGAAGAATTTTATAAAGGTTTGTAAATGAAAAAAACTAAAGGAATAATTTTAGCGGGCGGCGCCGGAACAAGAATGTATCCAATGACCAGCCTCTACAGCAAACAGCTTATAGCTGTGTACGACAAACCAATGATCTACTATCCTTTAAGCACACTCATTCTTGCCGGAATAAAAGAAGTCCTGATAATTTCAAACGATGAAACGATCCCTCATTATCAAAAATTATTCAAAAACGGTTCTCATCTGGGAATGAAAATTGAGTACGCCGTTCAGAAAGCGCCGAAAGGGATAGCAGAAGCATTTATAATCGGAGAGAAATTTATTGGAAAGGATAACGCGTTCCTGATACTCGGTGATAATATCTTTTACGGATATCTCAATTTTTTAAGAGATGCAGTCAATAATAATAAAACAGCCACCGTTTTCGGCTATTATGTAAAAGATCCGGAGCGATACGGCGTTGTTGAATTCGACAAATCGGGAAAAGCGATTTCAATAGAGGAGAAGCCGAAAAAGCCGAAATCTAATTATGCTGTTCCCGGAATTTACATATTCGATAATTCATGCGTACAAAGAGCTAAGAAATTGAAACCGTCGGCAAGGGGAGAGGTTGAAATAACGGATCTGATAAAAACATACCTCGAAGAGGAGAACCTTAATGTCGTAAAAATCGGCAGAGGTATCGCGTGGCTCGACAGCGGAACGCCGGATTCTCTATTGGATGCAAGCTCATTCATTGCGTCAATTGAGCAGAGGCAGGGCTTAAAAATCGGCTGTATCGAAGAAGCGGCTTATGCAATGAAATTCATCAAAAAAGCTGGACTGAATAAAATAATAGAAGAAATGCCTAATTCATATTATAGGGTGTATCTCGAGGGTATTTACAATATCGTCTAACTGCAAATATTAAGATTGACACTTGAACGATATATTATTATATTTGGGGCTTATTATAATAAAAGTGGATTTATAAGAGTTCATATTGTTTAAAAAAATTGTTAATAAATTGGCGGTAAGAATGAGAAGAATTATTTTTGTGATTTTGTGTTTATTGTTGTTTACAGGAAAATCACTCGCTCAGGAAGGAGCGGCGGTTCCAACCGGTACAACGGCTATAGAGGCGCCGGTGATAGAATCCATACTAAAAGCCGAAAGGAGCGGGGTCGAAGGACTGAATTTGAACGCTCAAGTCGAAAAGAGTCAGCAGCAATCCTTAGATGCCCTGCAACATGCCGAGCAGCTTCAAAATATACAGAATCAGCTAAAAAACGGAGCAGAAAAAAAAGGTAAAAAAGATGACGATGAAGAAAAAATCGTCAATATCAGAAGCTCTGAATTTTTAAGAGAGATCACAAAGTCCACTCAAGGCTTTTACGGATACGATCTTTTCTATACCAGCCGCGGATTTAAAATGGAATCCTCAATGACGGCATATTCCGATTATCAGGTCGGGCCGGGCGATGAGATTATTATAGCTATGTGGGGAGATGTTGAGCTTAGAAAGACGCTGGGAGTATCTAACGAAGGAACGATTTATTTGGATAATGTCGGTCTGGTTTCGGTTAACGGGCTTAAACTTGACGAACTTGAAAAAAAATTAAGAAAACTTCTCGCAAAAGCATATATCACTCTTGCGCCTTCAGCAGGCGGAGAACCAAGCACTTATTTGGATGTATCTATGGGAAAATTAAGACCGATTACAGTATTTCTCGTCGGAGAAGTTTTTAAAAAGGGAGCTTTGAAGATTGATTCGTACTCAACTGTCTTTACCGCTCTCTTTAATGCCGGTGGCCCGACGGCAAGGGGAACACTAAGGAATATTCAGGTTGTAAGAGACGGGAAAGTCGTGTCAACAATAGATATTTACGATTATCTTTTGACCGGTAAAAAAGTTAATGATATTGTGTTAAAAAACAACGATAATATTCTGGTGCCGCCG
>JAKLPX010000020.1 GCA_022013635.1 Candidatus Delongbacteria bacterium | reverse complement strand
TAGAAACTTCAAGAAGATTATTTTTGATATATAAAGGATTTCCTGAGATTAAAGAAGGAAAATCCACAGGAAATAAAGATAAATCAGAATTAGAAAATCCAAATGAAAGATATTTTCATGTTAATTGTAAAAATTATGACGGATCAATTGATTATGATATTGAAAAATCTCAATTTTATTATAAATTGAGAGAAGACAGTGTGTATAAAGAAATACCTACAGAGGGTAATGAATGTACATGGGATGTCAGCGATATAGAATCGGATCAATATCATATAAAATCTGAATTCAAATGGAGTTATATTACAGAGACAGGACAAAAGTACGAGAAAGAACAGAAAGACAGTATTTTGTATGATCACCGCCGTCCGATCACCATCGGCACGATATCAACGGTGTTCAAAGACCCACGCAATAAGCCTGATACTAAGAATGTTTACGGGCATATTGATCCGTTGGATGAAATTGACACATTAAAAGTGACAGTACCTATCGCTATAAATCCTGAGAAATGGGGGCATGTGGAGATATTGAAAGACGGCAAGCCTGTACCGGAAAAAATATATAAGCCTCTTTCCGAACCATGGTATAAAGACAGCGCAGACGGATTAACAAGAACCTATAAATTCGTGTGGAATTTTTATGATGATGAGGAAGGTTTTGTTACATTAAGGGCAAGGTACAAACTTGATACGCTTTCATGGAGCCAGAAAAAGACGAAAGTTGAATACGCGGAGACATGGGAGAATTTTGATAATGCTGAGGGTGGAGCTCTTCCGCCCGGTTGGGAGACAAAGACACAATATGCTTATCCGCCTGGTAACGGTCCTGAACAGCATTACTGGAGGACAAAAGATAACACGAATATTTATGATGTTGCAGGCATGGAAAACAGTTCATTCACATCGAATGATCTAAGGACATCAACATCCGCATTTTCATCACAAAGATTTGAGATACTCAGTCCTGTGATAGAGATACCTGATTCAAAAGACAGTGTAGCTACATTTCTATATTTTGATTACGCAAGAGAGCTTGTCGGCACAGGCGGAAGAACACTGATGGTGATGCAGTTCTGTGATGAATCCGGAAATATGCTTCCTTATGAATTTCAGCCTATAGGGTCATTAAATGCAGATGAAGTACTTGAGGGTGGTTCACACTATCCATTAACAGGTTATCCGTTGAATCTGCAAAACTTTTTTTCTGAGAATCCGTATGGCCCTTCTTTGTATCCAGATAATTTATGGCTGAATATGAAATTCGGATTAAGTCCGCCGTTTACAAATCTCCCTTTAGAAGGGGAAAGGCGAAAAATAAGAGTTAAATTTATTCAGTATTATAATAATGATTTTGTAGGAATAATTGACAATTGGGATTATAATTCAGGAACACCGATCTGGAATCCCGAGTCATTCACATCAAATCCGCCGACTTATACCGGACTCACATTCCATCATTTTGACAATTTCTGTGTGAAGACTTACTATGACATAAACCTTCCACCGACAATAAAAGCAGTAGCAGATCAGGAAGTGATACAACATTGCGGATGGCAGTCAATAGAGCTAACCGGAATATCTAACGGACAGGGAACAATACTCGGGGATTATGAAGAAATTGGTACAGACGGAAAAGGAATATTAAAAGATATAGTAAAGATAAACAGCGTTGAAGAAACGGAAAACGGGACATTAAAAATAACTGCACTGGTCAGGGACGATAAAGATTTAAAAGAAATATCATTTGATCCGAACGCATTGAAAGCTTCAAAATTTCCAACCCAGCAAGTAATCGAGATGAAGATAACGAGTTCGAATGAAGAATTACTGCCAAAAGACAGTCTCAGATATGAATTTACTCCCGGAGCTGATAAAGTTGATCTTTACTACAAGCCTGTAGATACGGAGAACGGGGAAACAGAGTTGAGAGTATGGCTTAAGGATGACGGCGGAATTGAACATAACGGCAGGGATACTACCGAAATAAAGTTCAAGGTTAATGTAATACCTTTCAACGCTCCAAAATATGATCCGCCGATCACTGAACTGACCGGAATTACAGAGGACTTTCCCGAGATGAATATTAATCTCGGAGATCATTTTAAAGATGCCGAAGACGATCCGATAACATATTCGATAAGCGCTGATACATCTCTGGTTGATATTACGCTTACGGGAGGCGACGGAAAAAGTTCTGCCGTATTAAATATAAAAAGTAAAAAAAATGTATTCGGCACGGGATTATTAACAATTATGGCTGATGATAAAAGCGGAGCAATACCTACTATTGTAACTATAAATATAAATATTGTTGATGACGGAAACGATTTTGAGTTTGAAGATCAATATGTAATAATAAATGAAGATGATCTGCCTGTAAAGAATCTGCCGGTTAATTTTGAACCAGAAAGTATGGATTTAACCGCAATGTTCAATTCAGAATCTGCAAATGCGGCAGTATTCAGCTTATCTCTTGACAATAATAAAACTCTAAATGCAGCTTTAAGCGGCAGTAATATAAATTTGACAGCTATTCAGGATTCAATGGGTGTCGCAATTGCATCAATAGGTGTAACGATCAATGGAATGCAATACAATACAAAGTTGAAGTTCGTCGTCGGCAACTTCCCGCCTGAAATCAAAGCAGAAATCCCAGATATTGAAACACCCGCCAATTTAGGACTATGTACATAAACCTGAAAGATCATTATACCGACCCGAACAAAGACTGGCTCGGATACAGCGGAAGGACTTCGCAGAGTAAGATTGATACATACATATCATTTTACGATGATCAGCTGATAATCGAGAGCAAGGCTAATGAAAGCGGAGTTGACAGTTTATATGTCTCGATTTATGACGGAGAATTTACGGTAAGGGACTCGTTAAAGATCACGATAGGAACACCGACTACTCAAGTGCCGTATTTGGCTACGCCAATCGAAGATATTCATACTAAGGAAGACTTT
>JAKLPX010000232.1 GCA_022013635.1 Candidatus Delongbacteria bacterium | reverse complement strand
TTAAAAGAGTAGTTAAAAATTCAAACATTTTAAGAACGATCACATCTTCATCGTTCTTCGATGCGATATTCGGAAGCATTAAAGACTATATACAGCCTATTCTTGCCGGTCTTATAACAGCTTTTACTTTAAGTACGATCATTAATCTTGATGAAAAGCAAACACTGAAAATATCACTGGCTGTAGTTTATACAATGATCTACCTGATCAGCGCGTATGCGTCAAAAAATGTTTATAAGCTGAATACAAAAAGAACTTCATCTCTTCTGATGAAAGTAACGATGAACATTCTGGCGTTTACAAGTATCCTAATTGCAGTCTCAGTTAAATTTAATTTTATATCACTTGTTGTACTTAGTTTCTTTTTTCTTTTTGTGCTTAAAAATCTCAGAAGACCCATTTTTGTCGATGTTATCGGCGATCTTATGGATAAAGACCAGAGAGCAACCGTTCTTTCCGTTGAAAATCAGATGACGGGAATATTCATCATAGTCTTTGCTCCTGTCTTCGGCTTTATTGCCGACAACTTTTCTTTCGTAACTCTTTTTTTCTTTATCGGAATATTTGCTTTCATGATCAATTTGTTCGTAAAAGTGCCTGAAAGTGCGAAATGAGTTTCTTGCAAAAATATGATATTATTCTTATACTGTGTGTATGTAAAAAAAATCGGAGAGGAACATGATTAAAGTAAACGGATTCGAAATATCCGAAAAAGAGTTTGACATGGCATGTGCGGAAAAAAAATATATCTTCAAAAAGAAATTTTTGGAAAGGCACGAGATTGAAGAAATTGCCGATGTCCTGATTGATGCGGTATTGATGCTTGATGTTGCGAAAAAGGAAAATATTCAGGTTGATCCTGCGGATATCGAAAATACGATCTCTAAAATGAAGAATAAATTCAAATCCGATGAGGAATTCATTTCAGCCTTGGAGAAAACCGGGGATTCGATTGATACTGTAAAAGAGAGGATCGAAAAGAACATTAAATTAAGGAATTTTGTAAAACAGAAATTTTTTGACAGCACTCATGTCTCGGATGAAGACCTGAATAAATATTATGAACAGTATCCTGAAAGATTCGATAAGGGCGAAGAGATCAGAGCTTCTCATATACTTTTTAGTGAAGCCGATAAAGATATTGCCCTCGAAATTCATGAATTGTTGCTGAATGGTGAAGATTTTGATGAGCACGCAAAAAAGCATTCTCATTGCCCGAGCGGAGAGGGCGGCGGAGACCTCGGTTATTTTGACAGAGGAAAAATGGTACCTGAATTTGAACAGGCTGCATTTGAGACTGAATTAAACGAAATTTCAGACCTTGTACAGACACAATTCGGTTATCATATCATCAAAGTGACCGACAAAAGAAAGGGCGGCAAATTTGAGCTTGACGAAATAAAAAATCAATTAAGACAAAGTATGATAAGTTCGATCGTGAATCATAAGATCAAAAAATATACCGGCGATTTAAGAGATAAGGCAGAAATTGTGATTGATAAAGAGATCATGTCGAAGAAAATCCCTTCGTAAATTTAACATTTAAGGTGCAAGATCATGAAAAAAGAAAGAGAATACGAAAAACCGTCAAAAAGATCACATTCAAGATCAGAATCAAATGATGTGATAAAGAAAAATACGAAATCCTATACCGGAATTATCTCTATGCGAAAAAACGGGAACGGAAAAGTAACTTCCAATGAAATTGAGGGAGATATTTTTATACCGAGGATATATGTTAACGATGCTTACGACGGTGATGAAGTGGAATTCGTTCTTATACCTGCTCCGAAATTCTGGGATATAGAGGGAAAAGTTGTAAGGGTACTTAAAAGAGAAAATACGGAGTTTGTCGGAGAAATAAAACATATAAATAATTTACTTTATGTGATATGCGATAACGGTCTTAAAGTAAGACTGAGCAAAAAGAAAGTTGATAAAAGATGGCAGGAACTTGAAGAAGGCACAATGGTCGTGATAGATGTTGACGATTGGAGAAATCAGGTGAATGCGCATATAGTCGAAGTTCTCGGGAATAAAGAAGATCCGCATGTTTCGCTTATAGCCATAGCAAGAAAACACGGTTTCAAGAACAGCTTTCCGAAAGAAGTGGAAGAGTCGCTTGACCAGTACACTCAGGAGTTTATTACGCATAAAATACCTGACAGAACAGATGTAAGGCACGAAAAGATTTTTACGATAGATCCTGCGGACGCAAAGGATTTTGACGACGCTATATCTATTTTAAAACTCCCGGACGGATCTTTTGATCTCGGAGTGCATATAGCGGATGTGTCGTCATACATTCCCGAAGGAGGAGCTATTGACCTTGAGGCTGCTTCCAGAGGTACATCGCTTTATATGCCTTCTTCTGTAATACCTATGCTTCCCCGTAAATTATCTAATTATCTGTGCAGTCTGAATCCCGATGTGGAAAGATTGGCATTTTCCTGTTTTATGAGGATCAGCAGTGAAGGCGAGATAAATAATTATCATTTCAAGGAAACGGTCATGAAATCCGCATTCCGATTCAATTATGAGGAATATCAGGATCTTCTTGACGCTGCTTTAAAAGGAGAGGAAACTGATCCCAAGTACGATGAATTCAAGCAGGAGGCG
>JAKLPX010000231.1 GCA_022013635.1 Candidatus Delongbacteria bacterium | reverse complement strand
GTACCAATCGTAAATGATCCTAAAGAGAAACACATTACGAACCAGATAAACGAATTTCTTTCCGTTAAAATTAATAATTTAAAAATAGTTAAAAATTTTTACATACAGGGAATTTCTGAAAAAGAAGCCGAAGAAATAGCAAATGAAATTTTGTCTTGTCCCATAACCGAAAATTATTTAGTGAACGGCGAATATTATACAAATTACCCGAAAAAGGTTGAGATAGCTTTCCAGCACGGAGTAATGAATCCTGAAGCGGAAACTATTTCAGACGAGCTCAAAGATAAGGGATATAAATTTTCGGCGGTTATGCTGTCATATACATATTGTTTTAAGGACTATTTAAGCCAAACTGAGCTGTCATTGATAAGGGACAGATCGCTTATGAACTCCCAGATACAAATGGAGTTACTTGAAAAGCCACAAAGTCTGCTTGTGAACCTTGAACTGCAGAAAACTGCGCTTATACCTATCGGAAATATGTCTGATAAGGAGCTTATAGAATTATCGGATTATAAACTATTTCTGAACCTGAACGAAATGAGGACTATACAAAATTATTTTAAAAATTTGGATCGTGACGCTTATGATGTAGAGCTTGAAACTCTGGCTCAGACATGGTCGGAGCACTGCGGTCATAAGACTTTTAAGGCAAAAGTAATTCTGGACGGAGTTGAGAAAAGATCAATTATCGGTCTCGTTAAAGACACGGAAAAACAAATCGCTCATCCTGATGTGATATCGAAATTTGAAGATAATTCCGGAGTATTCAGATTTACCGAAGTTGAAGGTGTGGAATACGGTATCTGCATAAAAGCCGAAACTCATAATTCACCATCGGGGCTCGATCCTTACGGCGGAGCGATGACAGGAACTGGAGGAGTTTTAAGAGATATAGCCGGAACTGGAAAGGGAGCCAAAAACATTTCTTCAATAAATATATTTTGTCTGGGTGATCCTGATATGAAAATGGATGATGTCCATCCCGGATGTTTACACCCGAGAAGAATTTTAACAGGTGTGATCGAAGGAGTTAGAGACTACGGTAACAGGATGGGCATTCCGACAAACAACGGATCATTCCATTTTCATAAAGATTTCGGACAGAAACCTACCGTACTTGTCGGAGCGGACGGAATAATACCTTTAAAATACGCCAAAAAAGGGCAATGTAAAAAAGGCGACCTCTTCATATCTTTCGGCGGAAAAACAGGTAAAGACGGTATTCACGGAGCAACTTTCTCGTCGGCAGAAATGACCGAAAAAACATCCTCTTTTAACAGCGGAGCAGTCCAGATCGGTAATCCCATAGAGGAAAAAAGAATGTTCGACTGCCTACTTGAACTCAGAGATATGGATGTTTTCACAGCTTTGACTGACTGCGGCGCCGGTGGTTATTCTTCGGCAGTTGGAGAAATGGGAGAAAAGACAGGCGCTATTGTTCATCTTGACAATATCCCGTTAAAATACCCCGGATTATCATCATTTGAAAAATGGATATCAGAATCGCAGGAAAGAATGGTGGCAACAGTTCCGAAAGAACATTTATCTAAGATAGAAACAGTCTGCAAAAAATATAATGTGAATTATTTTGTTCTGGGCGAAGCCACAGATACTAAAAGATTGACAATTTACGACGGCGGAGAACTCGTCTGCGATCTTGATATGGATTTTCTGCACAACGGTCAGCCTTTGGAGGTAATTACGGCAGTGACAAAGCCGAAAACAGGCTTGAAAGATGCTGAATATTACGAGGAGGAAATTAATTACACGGAAGCTTTCAAAGATATAATATCACATCTGAATGTATGTTCAAAAGAACCTGTTATAAGGCAATATGACCACGGAGTTCAGGGAACCTGCGTTGAAGGACCTTTATGCGGAAAGAACAACGACGGACCTACAGGCGGATGTATTCTGAAACCGCTTCATAATTCTGATGCGGCGCTTGTCTTCGGACACGGTTTGAATCCTGTCTTAAACAGAATTGATCCTTATAAAGGTACCTTATGGGCATATTATGAAGCTCTCAGCAATGTCATAGCGTTAGGCGGCGATCCGAAAAGAATGTTTTTAATTGAAAATCATATTTGGCCGAAACCGACTGAAACAAACCTTGCCGACCTGTATCAGACTGCAACAGCATTGAGTGACGCATGTAAATTTTTCGGAACGCCGATAATATCAGGCAAAGATTCATTATCTTCTACATATAAATCAAAAGATGTTACCATAGAAATTCCGCCGGTGGTCTGCATTTCCGCGAGATCGGTTGTTGACGATTGGAAGAAAACAATTTCGCCGGATTTAAAGAAAGCCGGATCGCCTATACTTCTTATCGGCGACTATTTTTCGGCTCATTTAGGAGGATCGATATTTTTCGACAGACTTGGTCAGTTAGGCACAAAAGTTCCGGAAATAAAAATGGAAACTGCGGAAGAAATATACAATATGATTCACAACAATATAACGAATGGTAATATTATTTCCGCTTCGGATGTAAGTGAAGGCGGGGCATTGACCGCTTTGGCTGAGATGGCGATCGGAGGCAAAAAGGGATTTGATATTTTTGTAAATGATAAAGTAAAAACGCTTTTTGCTGAAGTCCCTGCAGCTTTTGTAGCTGAAATGAAAGATATTGATTCTGCTGATGAATTAATTGAAACAGGTCTTGCCGTGCAGATCGGCACCGTTACAAGCGCATACAGAGCAGTAGTGAATGATTTTAAAGGAAAGATCGTTGATATTGATATGTATGAGATCGAAAATTGCTGGAAAAAACCGTTAACGAAATACTTTAAATAGAGAAAAATGGTTAAAATAACCCATGTCGAAAAAGGTTCCGCCGCGGATAGAAGCGGAATAAAAAAAGGCGATAATTTAATTACAGTAAACGGCAATATAATTGATGATGCCATTGATTTTAATTATTACTGCGCTGATGATCCTCTGAATTTAATTCTTAACGGTAAAATGGGTACATGTCAGATAACTTTGGATGCTGGCGGAAGCAACGGCATCGAAGTCGAAGGCTTAAAAATCAGGCATTGCGGTAACAAATGTATTTTTTGTTTTATAGATCAGAACCCGAAAGGCATGAGAAAAACAATTTATGTTAAAGATGAAGATTACAGGTATTCGTTCCTATACGGAAATTATTTTACACTGACGAATATTTCTCAGAAAGACATGAATAAAATCGTATCTATGAAACTAAGCCCTTTATACATTTCTGTACATGCAATAAATAATGAAGCGAGAAAGAAATTATTAGGGATAAAAAAAGACGATGAACTATTACAAAAAATAAAATATCTCACGGATAACGGTATAGAATTACACGCTCAGGTTGTTCTATGTCCTGAAATAAACGACGGAAGGTTATTAAAAGAAACTATAGAAACGCTTAGAAAGTTCTATCCGAAGATCAGATCTGTTGCCGTAGTACCGGTTGGTCTAACAAAACACAGAAATAATTTACCGGAAATAAAACCTGTAGAAAAGAAATGCGCCCTCGAAACATTAAAGATCATTTCGGAATTCAATAAAAAATACAATAAGGAAATCGGAACGAATTTTGTTTTTGGAGCGGATGAATTTTATATCAAAGCAAAATTGGAATTTCCAGACGAGGATTATTACGGAGACTATCTTCAATATGAGAACGGCGTGGGAATGGCGAGAGATTTCATTGAACGGTTCAACGAAACAATCAAGTATATTCCGAAAAGAATCCGTAAAAGGACTGCAATAATTTTAGTCACCGGCGAATTATTCTTTCCGATAATGGCAAAAATGGTCGTTCCATTATTAAATAATGTAAAAAATTTAGATATCTCTCTCATAAAAGCCAGAAACACTCTTTTCGGAAATTCCGTAACGGTAGCCGGTCTATTGGGCGGTAACGATATTATTAATGCGGTAGGCGTAGCAAAAAGCAGCAACGAAATTCTGATGATTCCATCAACTTGTCTGAATTACGATGGGAAATTTCTCGACGATCTGACCATTGAAGATCTGATTAAAAAAACCGGATTTAGAGTAATTTTAATCGAAAATCCAGTAGAGATATTCGAAAATATCTGAGGTAAATCAGTTGCTTTTCTATATAGTATTATTTACATTAATAGCGTTGTTGTAAATAAATTGGAAACAAATTATGTTAAATATAACTGAATTAGCCGTAACAAAAGTTAAAGAAGTTTTGGATAAAAAGGAAAATAAAGGACAATCTGTAAGGATCTATTTCGACGGCATCGGTTGAGGCGGGCCAAGGCTAGGTTTAGCTTTAGACAACAGAAGCGAGGGAGATAATGTGGTTACCATTTCCAAAATAGATTTTGTGGTTGATTCCAAAAGTGAAGAATTTCTAAAAAGGCACGGCGGAGCAACCTTAGATTATACTGAGAAGAGATTTTTCGGATCGGGGTTCACGCTTAAGTTAAAGGATGTTTACGATTGCTGATTTTAGTTTTAACTTTCTCACGATATGAATAAAAATGCAATATATATAATTTTTGTATATCTGATAGCTTTATCATCTTTCGGGAATGATTATATTCAAAGAAAAATTGATGTCGAAGCTGATTCGCTGTTGATCAAAGAACTCGCGGATTCACTGAGGTCTGATTTTGTGAAAAATGAAATAAAAGAGCTATTAAATAGAATATCGGATTCAAAGAAGATCTTTCACCCGTTTTGTGTTGATGTCTATAAAAGGCAGAAATTCAAATACGCTATTTCATATAAAACCGAATTGACTATAAGCGACCT
>JAKLPX010000230.1 GCA_022013635.1 Candidatus Delongbacteria bacterium | reverse complement strand
ATACATTCTCGGCATCAGCATATTAACTATTTTGGTTTCTCCGGCATTTTCATTCGAATTTAAAGATCAAATGCTTTTCAACGGACTTGACAATATAAATTATTTCGGTAACAGAGAGATTTCTATAGGATTATTTTTTATAGCTTTCGCCCAATTTTTCCCGGCCGTCTGCGGTGTAGATGCCGGAGTAGGGATGAGCGGGGATCTGAAAGATCCGAAAAAAAGCCTTGTGAACGGAACTTTTTATGCCGTAACTATAACATTTGTTGTTTATTTTCTCAGCACTTTCGCATTTTCATTGATGAATAAAAATCTTCTGATTACCGGTTATACAAAAAACGGCGATGCGGCAGGATATCTTCTGCCCGATATTTTAGGCGCAGCTTCCGGTTTTCCGAGCAATATATTCAGTGTCATCATTTTGGTAGGAATTCTGTTCGCCACAGGTTCATCGGCCTTAAGCGTTTTTATGACTGCTCCGAGAACACTCCAAAGTATGACTAAGGATGAAATTTTCCCTAAATTCTTCTCGTTTTTAGGCAAAGATTTCAAAAAAAGCGGGAACGAGCCGCGGTTTGCGATATTAGTATCTTTCGTCATCGGTTTCGGCGTTATCTGGATGGGTGATATCAGTATGGCTGCAATGATTGTCGGTATCTGCTTTCTGATAGTTTACGGAATGCTTAACGGATCGGCTTTTCTCGAAAGAATAAGCGGAAATCCTTCATTCAGACCTACATCAAGAGGTCACTGGGCAATATCTTTTTACGGTTTTATAGTCTCGATGCTGATAATACTTTTATTCAGTTGGTGGGTCGGAATTCTTGTTTTGATTTTCCAGTATTTTATTTTCAGACTGATTTTGAAGTATAAATCCGGCGGAAGACTTGAAGGAGTGTGGTGGGGCGTAATATTCTTTTTTATCTCCAAAGGATTGAAAACACTGAATATTATTGTTCAGGGAACAAAAAACTGGAGACCGGTAGTAACTTCAATAGCATTTTCTGAAAGAAGTGACGGTGCAAGAAATATTAAATTTCTATCAGACATTTTGGCGCGATATAAGGGACTTGTAAATTTGAATATTCTGAGAAAAAATACCGATACCGAATCCAAATTATCATTCAGCTCGGAAGAAGGAGAGGTACCTTTCAAGGAAGTTGAAGTAAATGATCCTACATTGGCACTATTGAGCATACTTCAGATCAGTTCACTGGGTGGATTTTCTGCCAATACGGTCTTATTTGATTATAACGCGAATATAGATAATGTCAGGGTGTTCAATAAAATACTGAAATTGAATAAAAATACACTGCTTTTGAAAAGCAATAAAACCTTTAGCGAAGGAAGTCTGGATGAAATTGATATATGGTGGCGGGGAGATAAAAATGGTAATCTGATGGTATTATTGGCTTATATTATCAGCACTACTTTGGAAAAAGATACAAAAAAAGACTGCAAATTGAGAATTATCAGAAAGATCAGCGAAAAAGAAAGCGAAAGCGATGCGAGAAAGGAAATGGAGACTCTTTTGCAGAAAGCAAGGCTCTTCGGCGATATTATAATTTTACCGCATTCAACTGAGCCATTTACGAAAACTCTCAGAAATACATCTCTTCAAGCAGGGCTTATAATGATAGGATTACCGGGTCAGTTTATAATTGAAAACAGCGAAAGAATTTTTAGATTCGATCAGAATTTTATAGAAAAAGGGCTGGCGGAGTATGATGATCTACCGCCGATTTTGCTGGTAAAAAGCGCTATGCAGTTTGAATTATTTGAAGATTAAAGGAGGATAAAAATGAAGAGTGTTGCTGTTTTATTGGCCGGATGCGGTCATCTGGACGGTTCTGAAATACAGGAATCCGTTTCGACGCTTTTGGCATTAAGCAAATACGGAGTGGATTATGAATGTTTCTCCGTTGACATGATGCAATATGATGTGATGGACCATTTGAAAAGAACTAAAACTAACGAAACAAGAAATCTTCTTAACGAAGCCGCAAGAATCGCAAGGGGAGCAATCAAAGACATTTCGGAACTTGATCCGAATGATTATTATGCTCTGATTATACCGGGCGGATTCGGAATCGCAAAAAATCTTTGTACCTACGGGATTGAAGGAAGGAATGGCAAAGTTATTGAATCCGTAAAAGATATTATACAAAGTTTTTACAGAATGAATAAATATATAGGCGCAATTTGTATATCTCCGATGATGGTTGCTATGGCTCTCGAAAAAGAAGCGACTAATCTGAAAATAACGCCTGGTTTTGCAGAAAATGCAGCAAATGATATGAAAAATATTGGAGCAATTCCGGTATTACTGCCTTCCGGCGAAATCTGCATTGACGAGATGAACAATGTCATAAGCACACCGGCATATATGAACGGCAACGCTTCATTGTACGAAGTTTATCAAGGCATCGAGAAGCTTGTGAAATACATAGCTGATAATCTATAAAAAAACCGCAAAAAGCAAAGGAAGTATGAATTTAATAAGAGTTGACGACAGATTGATTCACGGTCAGGTTTCGGTAGGATGGGGTTCTTATATTAAGCCTAAATACATGATTATCGCAGACGATGAAATTTCTTCTGACAAAACAGATTCAGAACTCTATCTTCTCGGAGTTCCTTTTGAATACGAAGGCAAAGTTCTTTCAATCACAGAAACCGTGAAATTTATTGATTCGTTAAAAGACTGTAATTTTATATTGGTTCTAAAAACTTTGAAAGACGCTT
>JAKLPX010000229.1 GCA_022013635.1 Candidatus Delongbacteria bacterium | reverse complement strand
TAATTCATCAATAGAATACCTTCGCACTCATTCTCTGAAATGCCGGATTTGATATTTATTAATAGATCTGCTAAACCAAACGCCGTAATATCTATCGCCCTTTGGAGCATTTTTACTTCACACTCCTGTTTTAAGGCTCTGAGTTTATCAATGTGGGGATTGATTGCCGAAATACTTACAAAATTAAATTTTTTACGCAGATTGGACGCAAACACTTGAGTATAAGTCGGTACTACAAGCTCAGTAATGTATTCATTGTACATATAAACTTTTTCAATCCCGATATTATTAAATATCTGCCTGTAGAAGTCTTCCATGTCGTTTAAATTTCTGATATCCTTGATTCCCGATACTTCCTCAATGTATTCTACGGGAATATTCTTGCCGACCCATCTTTCGAGAGTAGGATCAAGTACTTTTCTGAAAAGAACTTCATATACCTTTCCATCAAGCTTATATATTGCCAAAACCGATCTTTTTAATTCTAATCCGGTCAGATAAAAATAATTTCCATCCTGTTTGAATTTATAAAAAGTATCCCTGTTTTTTATTTTATCAAGGGATGACAAAATAAAAGTTATTGTTCTATCTTCCAACTGCTCGGTAAGTTTTTTCCTGTTGTTCGAGAAAAACTTTCTTGGAAATTTTAATTCTTTAAGCATTTTCAGTCACTCCGCATTCGTTGTCTTTATTTTCTTCAGTTTTTTCTGCAGCAGCTTTTTGATAAGGGAAATTTATCCTGAATGTAGTTCCCTCGCCCAAAACTGAATTTATAGTAATGAATCCGCCGTAAATATCTACTATGCTTTTTACAATGCTTAAACCGAGTCCTTGTCCGCTACCCGTTGCCTTTGTAGTGTAGAAAGCCTCAAAAGCCTTTTCAATATGCTCTTTAGACATTCCGACCCCATTATCGGAAACTTGGATAAAAATATTGTTCATATCGAATCCGGATTCTATTTTTATCAAACCTTCACTGTTGACATTTTCTCGTTCGGTAATAGCATCTCTGGCGTTTGTTAAAAGGTTGATAAGTATCTGCGCCATCTCCTGATAATTGCACTTGAACATCGGCAAATCATGATCTAATTCCAAATCAATATGAGCGCTGTATTTAATGCTGTTTTTGATTATAACAAGCACATCGCTTATGATGTCGTTAAGTAAATTATCTGTGGTATCTCTGTTAAAATGACTTATTTTTGTAGTGCTTGTCACGATCTGATCAATCAGATCCACCGATTTTTTATTGCTGACTACCAAACTTTTAATATCGTTAAAAAGCTTTGTGACCTTGTGTTTTTCAATTAATGTTTTAATGTCTCCCGAACTCTTTTTTCCGCCTTTATTTAGTTTAATCAGTTCATAAATAAATACTGCAAGATCGTTCAGACACAACCTGATATTGTCCATAGAAAGTTTTATAACCTGAGTAGGATTTTTAATTTCATGAGTAATTCCGGCAACCATTGTGCCTAAGGATACTAATTTATCCATACGGGCGGCTTCTTTTTCTGTCTGCCTTAATTTTTCGTTTGATTCATTTAGTTCATTTTTGGTTTTTTCGATTTCCGCCAACAGCTTTCTGTTATGCTTTCCAATTTCGTCTGAATAATTTTTCAGCAGTTCTTCGTTTCTTGATTTCAGGATAAAAGACCGATAGGCCAAATATGAAACGCCGATTAAGAGAACAAATACTATTATGAAAAAATTATTTATCTGCCTTTGTTTATCTAATTCAAGTCTCTTTATTTCATTATCCCTTATGAGCGAGAAGTTTTGCTTCTCTTTTTGCGACAACTCGTATTTAGCCATTACTTCGTAAATTTCCCTTTGTTTTGAGTCTTCCAATATCTGATTGTTGACTTTTAAATACTTTTGAAAATTATCGTAAGCAGCTTTGAAATCTGTTCTGGCTGAATCTACTTTTGCCTTATAAGCGTAATTATCCCTCACAAGAACCGATACTCCCATTTTTTCTGCGACTTTAATACTTTTGTTAAGATAATTTCCTGCTAAAACATAATTTTTCTTGAAAAATACGCTTTCCCGTAATTATGATTATTTAAAGCTAAACCGTAAGTATCAGAATTTTTTATAAATATTTTGTTTGACTGATTTAAATAATCAATCGCTTTGTTATATTGCTTTTTATCAATTTGAATCGAAGCCATATTATTTAAGATCACAGCCTGATTAGTTAAATTGTTGCTGGCGCGATATATTTTCAAAGCTCTTTCGAAGTTCTCCAAAGCTTTATCAAATTCTTTTTTGTTATTGAGACTTATGGCGATATTATTATAAACTTTGGCCACATTCAGTAAATCCTGCTTCTTTTGATAGATAGTTAATGACTGATTATAATAATCAAGAGCTTTGTCAAAATCCTTGATTTCGTCCCAAACGATTCCGAAATCGCTTAAAACATCCGCTTCTTTAATTTCGTCATTAAGAGTTCTTGCCAATTCGAGAGATTTGTAATAAAAAATTGTTGCGGTTTTATAATCGGATAAATTATAAAAAACAGCTCCGAGCTGTCTGCAGTTTTCAAATAAATAGTCTGTTTTATTATGTTTTTCAGCCAATATCAGGGAGTTTTTATACTCATCGCCGGCTTGTCTGTAATTCCCGTTATGATAATAAATATCTCCCATTACGAATCTTGCTTTCATTAAGATTATGGGTTCTTCGTTGGACACAGCGAAGGAAATCGCTTCATCAATATATCTCTTAGCCAAGGAATCGTTCTCTCCATATAATAAATCGGCCAATTCAATTGATTTTTCGAATTTGATTTTACCTGTTGAGCTTGAAACAATGCTTTTCAATGAATCTGTCGTGTTGGAAAAAACTAATGAAAAAAG
>JAKLPX010000019.1 GCA_022013635.1 Candidatus Delongbacteria bacterium | reverse complement strand
GCAGAAAAAACAAAAGATGAGTTACAAAAATTTATAAGTCAATTGAAAAATGATGTGAGTCAATTACTGAGCGATTTTCATAATACCCAGATTGAAATGGCAGCAAAAACAAAGGATGAGCGTCTATTGTTTGTAAACGAGTTGAAAAATGATGTAGCAAAAATGTGTGCTGATTTTAATAATGACCTGACTCAGATGCAAGCTGCAGAAGAAGAGGAATTAGTATCAGAAGTCGAAGTCGAAGAAGAAGAGGAATTAATATCAGAAGCCGAAGTCGAAGCCGAAGTTGCAGAAGAAAATGAAGTAAAGTCAGAAGTCGTAAATAAAAGTAAAAGAAGGCAAAAAAGAAAGTAAATTGTAAGGGATTAGGTTTTAAAAAACCTATTTGATTAACAAGAAGAAAAACTGGAAAATGTTAAGGAGAAAAGACGGATGGAAATAAGCGAAAAAATAGACGAATTAACAAGCTCAACTTTAAGAGTTAGTCCAAAAAATGATAGAGTACAGCTTGAGCAAAGTGTGTACTTTGTTACCACACCGCATATCGATCAGATAACAAAGCGGGCTTTTGCTTATCTCAATGCAGGTTTCCCTGTCAATTTTGCAGGACCGGCAGGAACAGGAAAAACCACTCTTGCTTTCCATGTTGCTTCTAAAATAGGCAGGCCCGTGATTCTTATTCATGGTGACGATGAAATGAATAGCTCTGATCTGGTCGGGAGAGATTCTGGGTATCGTAAAAGTAAGTTGATTGATAACTATATCCACTCTGTTGTAAAAACAAGTGAAGAGATGCAAAGCGTATGGATTGATAATCGCCTAACCAAAGCATGTAAAAACGGTTGTACATTAATTTATGACGAGTTTACCCGTTCGAGACCTGAGGCAAATAATGTTCTTTTAAGCATCCTTCAGGAAAAAATACTTAATTTGCCGGAGCTTAGCAGGTATGGTGAAGGGTATATGAATGTTCATCCTGAATTCAGAGCTATTTTTACTTCAAATCCTGATGAATATGTGGGAGTTCATAAAACACAGGATGCTTTAATGGACAGGCTTATTTCCATTAAACTTGATCATTTCGATAGGGAAACAGAGATTAGGATCACAATTAATAAATCCGGTATCTCCGTAAAAGAAGCAGAAGTGATTGTTGATATCGTCAGAGAGTTGCGTCAATTTGGCGTTAACAATAATCAGCCTACGATCCGTGCCTGCATTTCTATTGCAAGCGTACTTACACAAAATAAATGTAATGTCGGAAAGAATAATGAATTCTTTAAACAAATATGTATGGATATACTTAATTCTAATTCAATTAAAGTTACCCGTGACGGAAAATCTATGATGAATGAAAAAATTGAAGAGGCACTAAAAAAAATCTGTAAATAAGCGCATAGCACTCAGTGAAGAGTGAAATGTAAGGCGTAAGGAGAATATCAATGCTTAAAATTAGAGGAATGAGACATATAAAATCGAATAGAAATCTATACAGCTTTCGATCAATTCATAACAGCACCGGATTTTCGATGAAACAGATTGAACAGGAAAGGCTTGAAATGTACTCTAAAAAAATATTGGCTTAAAGAGAAAGGGGAAAGCTTATGAAGATTTTAGAAGAAAAAGAAGATAAAGTTCTTATAAATTGTGCTTTTTGTGAAGGAAAAGGTTTAGACATATTCGGAATTATGTCTTATTTATCAAAATGTTATGCTTGTATGGGAAAAAAAACAATTTGGTTAAAGAAACCGGTTAAAACATGTCCTTCCTGTAAGGGTACCGGTATTGCCGCCGAAGGAAGAAATTATTGTATGGTATGTAATGGAAAAGGTATTGTATCTATTCCGGAAAATGCGATAACATGTTCAAAATGCAATGGATCAGGAATTGATGATTCCGGGAATTATTGTGTGAAGTGTAAAGGGGTAGGAGTATATTCTGTACAACACGGCAATTAGATTTTATACGAAAAGAAAAGACAAGGGGAGATTATCATGGCAAGATTAGGGTTGAATAATATTAAGACATGTTCGCAAATCAATAATACTGCAACGGATAAATATAAAAAATATATGCAAATCGGCTGTTTGGAAATGGAAAAAGCCAGGCGTCAAAAAGTAAAAGAAAGTGCAGTAGCGCAATTAAAGAAAATAAATGAGCGAATTTCAGAATTAGATTTTAAAATCAATGATTGTCTTAAATGCATTGAGAATAAAGAAATGGATAATCTTGGAAAAAAACAGTCAACTGATAATTCGGGTGGATTTAAGATAAGATACTAAAGAAGGAGATTTGAATTGGCTGAAAAAAAAACAAATAATGAAGGCATATATCTGTATGCCGTAGCTCTAGATTCTCAAAAACAAAACTATGATCTTGAAGGTATTGAGAATAAACCGGTCTATTCAATAACGAATGGCCGGATATCAGCTGTAGTCAGCGATCTTATCAATAAAAAAATCCGCCCTGAACGGCGCAATATTGCGGCTCACCAAAATGTTCTAAAAAGTTTGACGAACGAGTGCGGATTACTGCCGGTTGCTTTCGGCACTTTTGTCAATAATAAAGAAGACATTAAAAAACTTCTTACCCGTAACCATAATTCTTTTTTAAATCAGCTTATAAAATTAGCCGGTAAAGTCGAAATGGGTTTACGGGTTGATTGGGATGTGCCTAATATTTTTGAGTATTTTGTTAATACTCATTCTGATCTTAGAATTGTAAGAGATCAAATGTTTTTTAACAATCGCGAACCTTCTCAAGATGAAAAAATTGAAATTGGCAGGATATTTAATAATTTAGTTAATGAAGATCGAAAAAATCATATTGATATAGTAGAAGAAGTGCTGAATCCGATTTGCGATGAAATAAAAATCAATCCGCCCCGAAATGAAAAAGATGTAATGAGATTAGCCTGCCTTATTGATAAAGAGAATATTACGGAATTTGAAAATTATGTTTTTAAGGCTGCAAGTAATTTTGACAATAACTTTGCTTTTGATTATAGCGGACCTTGGCTGCCCTATAATTTTGTAGATATAAAAATAGAAATATAGTATAGGTGTTTGGTAATAATATGTTGTTAATAGATGATATTTTATGTTCTCCTTTCAAATCACTTTTATGGATTTTTCGTGAAATCCACAATACGGTTGAAAAGGAAATAGTTAGCGGTGAACAGGCGATTAAAGACGAATTAAGTGAAATCTATATGATGCTGGAGACTAATCAAATTACTGAAGAGGAATTCGAATCCCGAGAAAAAATACTGCTTGACCGGTATGAGCAAATCCAAGAATTGAATAAAGGAAATAGAAGTTTCGAAGATAATGATGAAGACGATGAAGAATAACCAAAAAAATAAAAGCAATATAAGTTTTTTACAGAACAAGAGTTTAGAACTTATCATGTTTGGCGGCAAAGGAGGTGTGGGTAAAACCACTTGTGCAGCAGCTACAGCTTTGTATTTATCGAAAAATGCTCCCGATTCTTCTTTTCTTTTAGTGTCAACCGATCCTGCACATTCGCTGATGGACAGTATCGGAGAAATTCCATCTCTTAAAAATCTTGAAATTCTTGAGTTTGATGCCAATGCCTATCTTGAAAATTTTAAAAATAATAACAACCAGAAATTGCATGAAATTGCTTCGCGGGGGACATTTCTTGACGAAGAAGATATAACCAATCTATTGGACTTATCCCTGCCTGGATTAGATGAGTTAATGTCATTCTTAGAAATTTCCCGTTGGGTAGAAGAGAAAAAATACAGCTGTATTATTGTTGATACCGCTCCTACAGGGCATACATTAAGATTTTTAGGTATGCAGGATGTTTTATCAAAATGGCTTATAGCTCTGGATACCATGCTGGCAAAACACAGGTATATGAAAAAATTATTTTCAGGTTCCTATCATGCCGACGAATTAGATATCTTTTTAAAAAATCTTGCAGTTTCTTTAAAAAATATGAAAAAATTACTGCAGGATCCGAAACTTTGCTGTTTTGTGCCTGTAACGATTGCAGAAACGCTAGCTACAAAAGAAACAATTTCTTTGATAAATAAATTACAAAATCTTAAAATACCGATTGCGGAGATCATTATCAACCGTTTAGTCCCTGTTAGTCTTTGTCCTCTCTGCGAATATGTAAGAATACAGCAAACAATTGGAATAAAGCTAATTTTCCAGGTATTTCCTGAGTATTT
>JAKLPX010000228.1 GCA_022013635.1 Candidatus Delongbacteria bacterium | reverse complement strand
TGGAACTGGAAGAAATATTGCAGTTGAAGGAATTAGATACAAGCCTGAGTTCATTCGACACATCTAAACTTAAAGAGGAGTTAAGGGTAAAAAAAGATGAAGCGGTCTATTATTCAGGCGTTCTGAAAGATAAAATAGACCTTTATTCAAAAAAAATAATTTCTAAAGACGAATACGAAGCCGCCAATATCGCGCTTAAACAAAAAGAACTTGAAGTTACATCTATTCAGATTCAGCTTAACGAACTTAATAAAACGCTTCAGAAATTAGATACTTCGACTTATCTCAGCTACAAATTAAAGCAGAAAGAATTAGAATTGGAAGAGGGAAAATTACATTATCTGACGAAACGGAACGATTTATTAACTATTACGGCAAAAATGGACGGAAAGCTGATTGCCGATAAATTAGAAAATAATTTGAATGTTTATTTTTCAAAGGGAGATAAAATCGGCGATATTGTGTCTCACGAGCACATAGATTTTATAGGATATGCCTCCGGATCCGATATAATCAGGGAGAAAGAGGGACAGAAGACTTTTTTTAATGTTGATACATTCAGAGGAAAAGATTTTATAAAAGGAAAAGTTAAAAGCATCGGCCTCAAACCTGAATTGTTTAGCGGAGTGATTTCTTTCCCGATCGAGATTGAAGTCACAAGCTCTGAATTCTTTGACAGAGAAAGAAAAAGATTTATTCATGCCGGAGTTATGGGCGAGGCAATTATAATTACCGAAGAAGATCTGCCTATTATGCGGTTACTGTGGGAAAGAATTGTCAAATACACGGACATAAATTAGAATGAAGGATATTTTTTACATATTTAAATTCGTTAAACCTTATAAAACATCATTGTTCTCGTTATTGATTTTTTTGCTGGTTTACAATCTTTTAAGCACTGCATTGCCTTATATGACTTTTACTGTAATTATTGATGATTTTTTACCTAATCATGACTTCAAATCAATTAATTTTGTTATCATGATAATAATCTTTTTAGTGCTTATAATGGCTTTCATTGATTTTCTCGTCGGATACATAATGTCTTATATGGGATCAATGATCACTTTCGATATCAGAAATCATCTTTTAAGGCATTTGCAAAGATTGTCTTTAAAATTTTACTCCGACAGACATTCCGGAGAAATTCTTGAAAGGCTTAATATAGATGTAGCCGCAATCCAGAATATTTTAACTAAAGAACTTATATCTCTTGCGACAAATATATCTAAGTTCATTTTTATTACTTTTGCGATTTTTTATCTGAATCCGATCCTTGCGACACCGATGTTTATCATGATACTTTTTCAATCGGCATTTGTATTTTATGCCGTAGGTCAGATGCATAAAGATATTAAAGGAACAAGAGAGAAAGAATCTAAATTGATCGGATATTTGCAGGAAAGAATCACTCTGATAAAAGTGATTCAGATTTTCGTAAGAAAAAAATACGAAGAGTTTATCCATTCAATCAAATCTGACAAGATTATTGATCAGGCTTTGAGAGTCGCTTCGATGAGAAGTCAGCTCAGAGCCGTTACTATGATGCTCAGGAATTCTACACCTTTAGTAGTTTTATGGGTAGGCAGTTATCTCATAATCATTGATAAAATGAGGATCGGCGAACTTATTACTATGTGGATGTATTCTATATTATATATCTGGCCGGTGTTCAGCATCGTAATGGCTATAAACAGATTCCAGGAGAGTATTGTAGGAGTTCAAAGGGTAAAAGCTTATTTAAATGAAAAACCCGAAATAACTGAAATTGATAATCCGATTAAGAATGCAGTCATTAAAGGTGAAATCATTTTTGATAAAGTTAATTTTACTTATGAAAAAGAAAAACAGGTTCTTTTTGATCTGAATTTTAAAATAAACATAGGCGAAACTGTTGCTTTTGTAGGAGAATCAGGCAGCGGAAAATCAACGATTACTAACTTGATCTTCAGATTTTATGATCCTGACAACGGTAAAATATATCTGGACGGAAAACCATTAAAGGATTACAGCCTCAGACTGCTCAGGAAAAATATCGGCGTCGTATTTCAGGAAACTGATATGTTCGTAGCTACGCTGAGAGAAAATTTGGCTTACGGTTCAAATAAAAAGATTTCAGACGAAGAGATTATGAAAGTTGTTAAAATGACTCTGCTCGAAGACCTTGTCAATAAACTCCCTGAGGGACTGGATACGATGGTTGAAGAAAAAGGAAAGAATTTTTCAGGCGGAGAAAAACAAAGAATTTCAATATGCAGACTTATTCTCAGAAATCCGAATATAGTTATTTTCGATGAAGCTACTTCTGCATTGGACAGTCAATCCGAGAGTAAAATAATTGAAACAATGAAACGCGTTATGCAGAAACCGACTTCAATAATCATAGCTCACAGGCTTTCCACCATTGTTGATGCCGACAGGATATTCGTATTCAAAGCCGGAATGATAATTGAGGTTGGAAAACATGAAAAATTATTTAATGATACCGAAAGCGAGTACAGAAAACTTTGGAACGAACAATTGAAAAGAAATAATAACAATTCAAGCGACCATGAAAGACAAAGAGAACAATAAATACGATATCACATATAGGCAGCTGATAACGAGACTTCCCAAGCTTTATAAGTTCATGACTAAATATAAGTGGATTATTTTGGGATTGGGTTTTTTTGATGTGATCAGCAATCTTCTTATTACAATTCCTCCGCTCATTATACAGTATTGTGTTGATGAAATTATTCCGTTGAAAGATATTTATTCTTTAAACATTTTTTTTATTATTATTACGCTTATGTATATTGTGATAAGCGGATTGTTTTTAGGTCATATTTACATAAGATGGTTTTTACAATATAACATCAGAAAGGACATTCGGGAAAAGCTCTTCAACGCATTATTGATGAAATCTCCTATATTTTACTCTAAGAGAGTATCAGGCGAGATTACTTCGAGAATGAATAACGATGTAGGTTCAGTTTCATATCTCGCATCAGATGCATTTTTTGATTTCCTTAACACATTTCTACAGATTCTATTCACGCTTACTATGTTATTTTATTTAAGTTGGAAAATCACTATCGCGATGCTCGTTCTGGTAGGTTTCCAGTATCTTTTTGTCAGCATTGTAATGAATTTCTTTAAAAAATACAGAAAGAGAGTTTCTGAAAAATGGGGACGATTATTGGGTTATCTGCAGGAAATTCTCTCCAATATTA
>JAKLPX010000227.1 GCA_022013635.1 Candidatus Delongbacteria bacterium | reverse complement strand
TTATAAAACGAAATATGATTAAGAATACTGCCTTCAGAAACTTTAGGGCATCTGCAGTTTTCCAGAATCCCGTTGATATTCCCCGAATAAAATATCGAAATTTTAGAAGATGTTGTGCAACCATTCAAAAGAATAATAAAAAGAAGCAGTAAAATCCTGCTTCTTTTTATTAAATTATTATACAGATTATTGTTATTCGCCAAAATCTTCATCTTCATCAAGTACAACCTCTCCGTCAATCATGATATACGGAGTTACCTCTATAATCAAATTTGTAGTCTTTTTTGTTTTAACCTGATGTTGAAAAAAGTAACCTATGTAAGGTATATCGCCTAAAATAGGAAGTTTGTTTACGGTAAAGGTTTCATCCTCTAACAACATGCCTCCAATTCTTATCGTCTGACCGTCTCTTACCCTTACAGTTGTCTCTGCTTTACGAATTTTTACCCAAGGAATTTCGGAATTTGGTCCTACCCAACCGAATATTGAAGATACCTCTGCTTCCAATTTGACCGTAATATCGTTTTCTTCATTTATTATCGGTCTTACTTTTAATTTGACTCCGACTTCTTCCTTTTTTACACTCTGTTTTGTAGTTCCTGCAGTAATTTCCGTAACAGTATAAGGAACTATATCTCCGATGTGAACATACGCTTCCTTATTGTTTAAAGTTGCAATTTCAGGTTCTGCCAACACGATTGCATCATTGTCTCTGTTTTTAAAATCCAGACTGAGTTGATACTCTTGACCAATAATTCTATGCCACACGGAATTAAAACCGCTTGTAGTTTCGTGATCATAATACGGAGAAATCGCGAAAGGATAATAATTACCGGAATAATCGCCACTTAAATTTCTTGCGGGCGGATTGGACGCATCATATTCAAATGTATATCCATCCGTTTCATCCCAACTCCAAGTTCCCCAGTCTTGGTAAGCGCCTTCCCTGATTGTAGTCGAGTAATTACTTATTTTCTCCCACTCTATACCATATCTTTCCTGTCTGTCATTTCCAACTTCTTTTATTCTTGCCTTAAACAGTACTTGCTGCAAAGGTCTGTCAATCCTGATTAGAACTTTTTCGATTTCTTTCGCTACTTTTGGGCTCGCCTGGTATATAAGCCTGTTACCTAATTCGTCTACCTGCACCATTTTTGAAATATCAGCTAACATCTCTTTAGCAGTTTTTGCATCGGCATACTGAAGATCAAACACTGCAGTATTAAGACCAATCTCTCTGTTAATCTTTTTTTCTGTTGCAACAATAATGGAGTTGTCTATGATCTGATAACTCAAATCCGTAGCTCTGACAACCAAATCCAAGGCGTCTTTGATAGGAATTTCGTTAAGAGTAAGAGTAACTTTCTTACCTATAGTTTCCTCGCTTTGAACTAAGTTTACGCCTGCTCTTTCCGCAAGGGCATCAAGTACTTGAGCAACAGATTGATCCAATGCAGTTAAAGATATCGGCGTTTTAAAATTGTCTGATGTGGTATCGTACAGTAATTTTGATCCGAAAACCAAATAACTCGCGCTAATCATCAGAATGAAAATCATAAACCTTTTCATTTACCCTACCTCCTAGTTTTTTATTTCAAAAATTAAATTGCAACTTAAAAAATTTTATCTTCCGCCCGGTCGTGGATTTCTTCTTCCTGGTGTTTCTGTAGGTGTTGACTGAGCTTCTTTTTCTTCAGCATTAGGATCCTGCATTAAATTTCGTGCAAAATACTTTGCGTCTGAATTTTGCCTGAACTGAACAACTCTGTCTTTATCATTTGTATCAACATAAACTGATCTCTCCCCTATAAACAGAATTTTTCCGCTGTATTCACCCCCGATTTTTGTATTGCCAGTCGGTTCGTTTGTACCTACAACAATTTCCTGCTGTATAATATTTCCAACTGCGATCACATCGCCTACTTTAATTTCATGAGTTTTTCCATTAATCGTAAATCTTGCTTTCCCGTTAAAATAGAAAGAGTAAACAACAACATTCTTCGCAAATAGCTCTAAATCGTTAGTATTTATCCATTTTGTTTTAATGACAACAGCATCTTTTTTTGTAGTTGCAGTAACAATTTTTCTCGCTTTCACTTTAAAATTAAAAATATCCAAAGTAAATGCAAGTTTATTTTCTTTTGAAAAATCTAAAATCAATGACTCCGCCAGTAAAATGCTGTCCATACTAGACTTATATTTGCTTTTAATATCTTCATCGTTTGTTGAGGAATCTATGGTCATAACCTGAAAAGCCAAAACTAACATCGCTATGAATGATGCTGCAATAACTGCTATTTGTTCTTTAGAAAGATTCTTCATAATCGCCCATTATTATCTTAAAGATATTTAACAAATTCTAGTCTGATCCTGACATTTATCATAGCCTTAACATTAAATTCATCAAATTCAATTCCCTGATCAATTAAAGTATTTATTGTATTTTCGTCAGGTTTTTGCTTTGTTCTTGAAATCTCTAATTCAATCACATTAATTATAAGAGTATTCTGCTCAAGATAAGCTAAAAATTTTTTCAGATTGTTATATTCCGTGGTGAATGTAATATTTATATAGGCAGACGAAATACCGTTTTTAAAATCTTTAACTTCATCAAAATCCTGATTAATATCATTTCCCTTATATTGAATATTTGATTTTTGAAGAATATTCTCAGTGATTTTTAACAAATCCGCAATAACTTCCCCATAAGTCCTAGTGTCTCTTCTGTTATCTATATAATTTTTCTTGACTAAATTGATGTGAGTTTGAATAAAGCAATCCTTGTTGAATTTCGCGACCATATCGTTGTTTGAATCTAACAACACTTGAGTGTTTTGTATTGTCCCCGATAAAAACATTGACTTGTAAACGACACCTGATAAACTTAATATTATTGGAATAGCAATGTAAAATATCTCTTTCTTCATCAATTAGCCCTACAAAAATTTACAAACTACATCTTTATGGGATCTCCACTAGGGGTCGAAATTGTGTTGCCTGCAACAGAACTCTTCAAATTAATATTAAAATCAAAAATCCAATATTGGGAATCGC
>JAKLPX010000226.1 GCA_022013635.1 Candidatus Delongbacteria bacterium | reverse complement strand
TACCATATCGAGATATCCTGCAGCCCTTTTTTGAATGCTGTTCGAAGCCATTTCCAAAGTCACGGTATATTTTGTTCTTTTTTTACCGTCTTCGCCTACAACAACTTCTTTTTTAACATTCTCTTTCACGACTTCCTTTATAAATTCTTTGCTGTTTGAGCTGTCAACAGTTTTTATGATCTTTTCTTCTTCCTGAATTTTTTGTTCTGCCAATGCCTTCTTTTTCTCCAGTTCTTTCTTCTCTATTAAAGCCAGTTCCTCATCTAAAGCTTTTTCTTCGGATTCGATCTTTTTTTGTTCAAGCACCTGGTTCTCTATGAGCATTTTCTTTTCTAATTCAAGTCTTTTTTGTTCAAGCGCCCGCTTTTCCTCATTAGCCTTCTTCTCTATTAAAGCCTGTTCGTCGTCGAATTTCTTTTGCATTTCGAGTATTCTTTTTTCGTTTTCCGCTTTCTTTTTTTCAAAGGCAATCTGTCCTTCCATGAATTTCTTATTTGTTCCTTCTTCTTTCTCATTTAAAAGTTTTTCCAGCTGGAGTTCAATCAGTTTTTCTGCGTTTTCGCCTTTATCGTCCTCAACCAGCGCCGCCAGTTCAACTTTATTATTTTCAAAATCAACGATGCTCAATGAATTAAGATCGTTTCCGTAATTTGACCAAACTTTCGGAGTCGTATCCGAAAATTCTCCCCATTTGCTTCTTACGCTGGTTACATATTCTTTCCATTCCTTTCTTTCCTTTTCTACTCTGGCTTTATATGCATCAAGTTCGGCGTCTCTCTCCTCTTTCCACTGGTTTATCTCATCTTTTTGCATTCTCTTATATTTTTCAAGCTCGGATTCCTGCGAATTTAAAATTGCAAAAAATACGAACGCAAATATTACCAGGATTGATTTTTTCATGTTTTTCTCCACTTTTAATATCCTATTTTCAAAAAGGTTTTCGGCCTTTGCTAATAAAGTAGTAAATAAATTCATAAAAATCAATGTTAAAATATACGAGAATATAATATGACTTTAATAAAAACGGCGAATTATAATATTTGTGTTGCGCAAATAATAATAATATCTTAAATTTGCTCATCATGGTTTACTCCATGTGTGGACGGCGTTTTTTTAAGAAAAAATATGAATCTTGGGAAAGCTCTGATCCAAAGCGCAAATTTTTAATTAGGAGGTAGCAAAAATGACAGAGCGTGAAACTGGTTCTGTAAAGTGGTTCGATTCTTCCAAAGGATACGGATTCATTACAACGGACGGCGGAAGAGACATCTTCGTACATTATTCAGCGATCAAAAACGAAGGTTTTAAGACACTTCAAGATGGTCAAAAAGTGGAATTCAGCGTTATCGAAAACGATAAGGGTCCGCAAGCTCAGGATGTAAAGACTATATAGATATATGTATCGAATATAGTACCAATGCGACGGATTCCGTCGCATTTTTTTTTAAAAGTATTGCGAGGATGATTATGAAGATTTTAATACTGA
Source organism: Candidatus Delongbacteria bacterium (assembly GCA_022013635.1). GTDB lineage: Bacteria > UBA4055 > UBA4055 > UBA4055 > UBA4055 > JAKLPX01. The sequence goes on along the minus strand of JAKLPX010000226.1, from coordinate 3,556 downwards.
GGTTTTCTTCGATGGGCGATATAATTCTTGCTACGCCTGTTCTTGATGTTTTAAAAAGAGATTATCCCAATTCCGAGATAGACTGGGTTGTAAATAAGAAATTTGAAGATGCCGTCAACACAAATCCGCTTATAAATAAATTAATGATTTTTAAGGATAAGTTTGGTCTGAAAAAGATAAAAGACGATATTTCCGCAACAAATTACGACTTTATTTTCGATCTCCATAAAAACTCAAAGACAAATTATTTAACGAAAGACAAGAAAAATGTTTATAGATATAACAAAAGAGTTTTCGACAGATTCATGCTTGTTCATTTTAAAAAAAGTTATAAAGAGATATTGCCGGTTACTAAAATGTATTTTTACGCTTTGGAAAAAGCCGGAATTGAAACATCCGGAAAGTGGAAACTCAGATTCGGATTAGTAAAAGATATTGAAATCAAAACAGTTAATAAATATGATTTACATAATCTAAATTATATCGCAATAATACCCGGAGCCAGCTATACAACAAAAATGTGGCCCAAAGAATATTTTAAGGAATTGGTCAATAAAATCATCAGCTCAAAAAGCATTAATAAAAAAATAATTATTATAGGCAAAGGCTCCGCAGAAGAAGCATTAGGAAAATTCATTTCTGAAAAAATCGAGTCTGATTGTATTGATTTGACGGGAAAGCTGAATTTGCAGGAAACAGCTGCGGTTTTAAAATATGCCGATCTTGTAGTTACCAACGATAACGGACCTATGCACTTAGCCGAATGTTTTAACAAAAAGATAATAGCTGTTTTCGGTTCTACAACCGAAGAGTTCGGTTTTTTCCCGTATTCAACTAAATATAAGGCAATTGAAAATTTGGGATTAAAATGCAGACCTTGTACACATTTCGGAAGAAAAAAATGCCCGAAAGGACACTTTAAATGTATGATGGACATATTGCCGGAAGCTGTTTATCAGGAAGTAATTGAGCTTTTAAAATGATCGAAAACATTATTCTTATCATACTTTTATGCGGACTGCTTCTGGAAATCATTTATATAATTTTCAGGAATCCTAAAATAAACTTTTTAAATCTGTTTGTTTTTTCTGTCGCAATTTTACTTTCTTTAAAAACAGTATATGATTCATTTATATTGATAAATTTTATAAAACTGTTCGCGCTGATTTTGGTTTTAACCGCAAAAATATACTTCAAGAACAAACCTTTTGAAAAACCGGACTACCGTTATCTGCTTATTCTGATCGGGACAATTATAGTTAATGGATAAAAAAAAGGGCATTTCTGCCCTTTTATATCTATTTGTCTTTATTCATGATTTTGTGTTTCATCTTTCCCGGAGCTTTATGAAATTCTTTGAGTTTTTCTATTTGTTCTTTTGAAAGAACTTTTGTCATTTCACTCTTTTCGTCAATATTGCTTATTTGATCTTTTGTCCTTACATCAGCCATTTTTTTTGTGACTTCTTTGGCTTTGTCAAAATTCATTTCTTTCATCGCTTCCTGTTTGTCTATCTCAAGCTTTTTTAATTCAGCTTTCAGATCAATTCCCAGTTTTTTGTATTTAACTTTTATCTGATGTATCCTGTTAATTTGATCGGCAGTAAGATCAAGCTGTTCCATCATCATCGGTCCGAAGCGGTCGCATCCATCGTTATCATTCCGCATACTTTTACCTTTGCCAAAACCTTTTCCTTTGTGCATTGGACACATTCCCGTACCGGGATTTTCCTTATCAGCGATACCCGGTTTGATGTCTTTGTTAGCCTGCGGGCAGTCTTGAGCAAATGCACTCAAACTTAAAACGCCGAGCAGACTTAGGATTGTCAGTAATTTTTTCATCGTATTCTCCTTTTTTTAGTTTCCATTTGGTAATGTAAACGAAATGACATTCGATTTATTCTAAATAATTTTGAAAAGAACAATTTTTTAATTATCATTCAATAAAATTAAGAAGGTTGCAAAATGACTAAGTACGAAAAATATTTTATTCCGGTCTATAAAAGACTAAAGCATAAAGTTGAATTTGCACACGGTTCAACAATATATACCAAAGATGGTGCATATCTGGATATGTTCAGCGGACTGGGCGTAAATATTCTTGGATATTTTAATAAAAGGGTAGTTAATGAGATAAGTCTTCAATTAAGCAGATATTCGCATCTGTCGAATTATTTTGAAGCTGAACCGGTGGGGAAATTAGCGAAATATCTGGTAAATAATACTTTTGCGGAAAAAGTTTTCTTTTCCAATTCGGGAACCGAAGCTGTCGAAGCCGGATTGAAAATAATCAGAAAATACGGTAAAGATAATGACAGGAACAATATAATCACTTTCACAAAAGCCTTTCACGGCAGAACTTTAGGCGCGGCATCTGTCACGGCGCCCGATAAATCATCAGTGTATAATCATTCTGCAGTACCGAACATAATCACGCTGGAATTCAATAATGAAAATGATTTGGATAAGATAGACGGAAATACTGCCGGCGTTTTTATTGAGATCATTCAGGGACAGGGCGGGATAAATGTCGCAGATAAAGCTTTTATAAAAAAGCTGAAAGAAAGAACCGATAAATTTAAAGCGGTCTTAATGATTGACGAGATCCAGTCCGGCATGGGAAGAACCGGAAAATTATTTTCTTTCGAACATTACGGGATCGTACCCGACCTTGCAGTCATAGCTAAAGCGATAGGCGGCGGTCTTCCTTTGGGAGCTTTGCTTGCAAACAAGGAATTCTGCGATTATTTAACATACGGTGAGCACGGCTCTACTTTCGGCGGTAATCCTGTATCATGCGCAGCCGGACTGGCAACGATTAAGCAGATCAATAACGAAAAGTTTTTATGTAGTGTAAGTCAAAAAGGGGAGATGCTGAAAGAAGAAATTTTAAAACTTAAGCATCGTTACCCCGAAAAGATCGGGAGAATATCCGGTTTAGGTTTAATGATCGGCATCGAAATATTGAAAAATGAAGATAAAGTTATGGAATTATTTGAAAAAGAAAAGATATTTGTAAACATGACCCGAGGAAATATCTTAAGGCTTCTTCCGCCTTTAATTATTACGGAAGAAGAGATAAAACATTTCGTAGAAAAATTCGAGACGGTTTTATCTAAAATGAATCAAATCAAATGAAAAAAAGAGAAAAAACAGAAATGCTTTTTTCAATATTAAGAATACTTTTGACATCGTATGTAATTTTATCACTAATACTTTTTATCTTTCAAAGAAAGTTATTATATTTAGCTCAAGAAGGAACGAATAATGTTGACGCTGAAGAAATTGATTTTACGAACGGAGATACTATTTTAAGGGGCTGGGTCGTAAACAAAGGTAAGGAGAAAGCGATAATTTATTATGGCGGGAATGCTGAAGTAATAGAGGAAAATATTGATTATTTCAGAGAAATCTTACCTGAATTTACTTTATATTTGATTAATTATCGAGGATATGGAGAGAGCGATGGAAAACCGACAGAAGAAAACCTTTATAATGATGCTTAAAGACATGGATAGTTTCGGGAAAATCCGGTTTAAGAATAACCTGGCGGAGTG
>JAKLPX010000225.1 GCA_022013635.1 Candidatus Delongbacteria bacterium | reverse complement strand
TTTTTGCTTTGTATATGAGTGAATTTTTAAGGGCTGATGTTGAGAAATCGCTTGAAAAATCCCTGAATGAGCAGGGACTTAATGTTGTGAATGTTGATGCAGGGGAAAATAAAGATATTCCTTCTTTTATCACATCCATGAATTCTGATAGTACAGTTTTTCTTGTGCATAATATGGAAAAAGGATTTCCAGAAGTACTACAGTTTTTAAATTTTAAGCGGGAAGAACTTGTTGATCAACATGCTAGGGTTCTATTCTGGGTAAAGGAAGAAGAACTTGCCCGTATTAGTGCTGAGGCGCCGGACTTCTTTGCTTTCAGGAACCGTGTGGTGGAGTTTATGGAGGTTCCGTCATCCGATGCTTTTAAAGAGTTTGCTTTAGAGACTGAGTATGAATCACTCGATGAGATCAAAAGAAGCATAGAGTTAGCCGAAAAGGGAGACATAGTGTTTATTGCTGGAAAAGGACACGAAACATATCAGGAAATCGGCGGAGTAAAATATCCTTATTCCGATGCAGAAACCGTAAAATTGTTATTAGGAAACTAAAATGGTTAAATTATCCGAACTGCTTGGCGCGGAAAGCGTGTTTAAATACGAATTCATAGAAAAAGATGCTTTCGTCAACGGAGGAAAAACGGATTCAAGACAAGTTGTCGAGGGAGACATTTATTTTGCGTTAAAAGGCTTGAATTCAGACGGACACGATTTTATTGATCAGGTCTGCGAAAAACAAGCTGCCGCAGCTGTTGTAAATAAAAATTACAATAATATTAATAAATTCCCCGTGATTTATAGCGAAAATGTCGAAAAAACGCTTGGGGAATTCGCAATGATATGGCGATGCCTTCATAACGCAAAAATTATCGGCATTACAGGGACAAACGGTAAAACCACGACCAAAGAAATGCTTGCGCGAATGTTGTCAGGAAAATACAGGCTGATTTCAACTTTTAAAAACTACAACAACCAGATCGGCGTGCCATTGACATTGCTTTCGATAAAAGACGATACGGAGATTGCAATAGTGGAATTGGGAACGAATCATTTCGGAGAAATTAAGTATTTATCTGATTTATCAGATCCAGAATACGGAATAATAACAAATATAGGCGAAGGACATTTAGAATATTTAATTGATACGCAGAGCGTTTATAACGAAAAGAAAATCCTATTCGAGCATGTTTTAAAAAGAGACGGGAAAATATTCGTAAACACGGACGATGAATATTTAAACAATTGGAATAAAGGGAATGTCATCACATTCGGAACTTCTCAAAAAGCAGATTATAAATTTGAAAATATCGAAATTGACGGGAAAGGTTTTCCATCGTTTGATTTCATGGGTAAAAGAGTCACAATGAATGTGCCGGGATCGTTGAATTTAAAAAACGCTTTAGCCGCCGCCGTCATCGCTTATGAAATGAAAGTTGAACTGCCGTATATAATTTCCGCATTAAAAACCTTTTCTTCATCGGATAAAAGATATGAAATGACTGAATATAAAAATTCCGAAGTGCTTTTGGATTGTTATAACGCGAATCCGACTTCAATGGAATTATTTTTAAAGGATGTTTCTTTGATGTCAAAAGATTATATCGTCATTCTCGGCGATATGCTTGAATTAGGGATTACTTCGCAAAAATCTCATGTCAAAGTAGTTGAATTGGCATCGCAACTGAATTTCAGGGAAGTGCTGCTGTACGGAAACGAAATGAAATCCGCTTTTACATGGATAAAATTCGATCCGTCAGTAAAGCATTACGAAAAATTTGAGGAATTAAAGAAAATGTTCGATAAACTTGCCGAAGATGGCAGAAAAATTGCCGTAAAGGGCTCAAGAGGCATGAAACTGGAAAAATTATTGGAAGACATAGAATGATAATGAAATCCGCACGGGACGAGAGCGTCAAATACGATTATTGGCTTTTTATATTTGTTGTCGGATTACTTATATTCGGCTCCATTATGGTCATGAGCGCCGGATCGTTTATAGCCGCCGAAAAATTTAATAACGACAATTATTTCATAACAAATCAGATAAAAAACGCTTCTTTGGCGATCGTTGCATTTATTGTGGCAATGTTGCTTAATTATAAAAATTACAACAACAAATTACTTATGTATATAGGCATGGGAATAACTGTATTGTCGCTTGTTTATCTTTTGACATCGAACAATGGCGACAGCATAAAGGGAGCAAAAAGGTGGATATTCGGATTCCAGCCGTCGGAAATCGCAAAAAACATGATAGTTTTTTATCTGGCGTTCAGCTTAAATAAATTCAGGATAAATCTCGATAAATTTATTAAAGGGTATGTATTTCACCTTGCAATTCTGGTGGGAATAGTAACGCTTGTTTTATTTCAACCGGCTTTTTCCACCTCGATGATGATTTTTACAATCGGATACTCAATGCTGTATCTCAGCGGTATGAAATTGAAACATCTTTTGTCTTCTATGATCCTGATAATACCGGTAATTATTATTATAGCTTTATTCAAATCATATAGGACTGACCGCATCAAAACCTTTTTCGATCCGAGTCAGGATATAAGCGGAAAAGGATGGCAGGTAGAACAATCTCTCCTCGGGTTCGGAAACGGCGGGCTTATGGGTTCGGGACTCGGCGAATCAAGACAAAAAGAATTCTATCTTCCCGAACCGCACAATGATTTTATTTTTTCGATCATAGGGGACGAGTTCGGATTTATAGGAGCCGTTCTTTTGGTTTTAGCTTACATTGTAATAATGAGCAGAGGTTTTATAATAGCTGTAAGAGCGCCTGATTATTACGGTTTTTTATTGGCTTCTGGAATAACTCTGACTATAGTGATCTATTCTATATTCAATATGTGCATTACACTTGGTTTAGTTCCTCCCACAGGGCTTCCCCTGCCTTTGGTAAGCTACGGAGGCACATCGCTAATCATGACCATGTTCGGCTTGGGAGTATTATTGAATATTTCCTACAAAAGTAAAATTTACGGTACGAAAAATGTTGAATTTAAAAAATAATATGAAGATTCACTTTATAGGAATCGGCGGTGCCGGAATGCTCCCTCTCTCTATCCATTCGAAAGTATTGGGGCATATTGTATCCGGTTCGGATCTGAGCGATGAGAATTTCCATATTCTTTATGAAGAAGGCATTTATCCGGTTAAGGGTCATAAAAATGTCAACAGCGATATTGATCTTGTTGTTTACAGCGTTGCCGTCAGCGAAGATAATTCCGAAATGGTCTCGGCAAGGAATCAAAATATTCCTATCGTTAAAAGAGCCGAATACTTAGGAATGATTACTAAATCAAGCCATGCAATATTAGTGAGCGGTTCGCACGGCAAAAGCACAACAAGCGCCATGACTGCTGATATGCTTAATAACGATGATAATTTTAAAGCCACAGCCTTAATCGGAGCCGAAACAATCAGCAGAAATTCAAATTATTACAAAGGATGCGGAGATTATATTATTCTTGAAGCCGATGAATACGACAGGAGTTTTCTGAAGCTGTATCCGACTGATTTAATAATTATGAATATTGACGATGATCATTTGGATATTTACGGAGACATTGAGGGGCTGAAACATGGTTTTAAAGAACTGATCAGTAAATTAAATGAAAACTCTATTCTGATTTACAACGGCGATGATAAAATGACTGTTGAGACGGTTCAATCTTCCAAATCAAAAAAAATCAGCTTCGGGATTAAAAATCCGTGCGTTTATAACGCTGAAAATATTGAATATAAAAATTTTTATACAAAATTCGATCTCTACAATGAAGGTAAATTTATTACACAGTTGGAATATTTTTATTCAGGCGATCACAATGTTTACAATATGCTTGCCGCTGTATCGCTTTTGTGCGAATACAATGTTAAAGGAAAAAGGATTTCTGAACTTGTTAAATATTTCAAAGGTGTCAAGAGAAGGCAGGAGATAATCTATCAGGACAGCGATTATATATTGATGGACGACTACGGGCATCATCCATCGGAAAT
>JAKLPX010000224.1 GCA_022013635.1 Candidatus Delongbacteria bacterium | reverse complement strand
ATAGCTGTTTGAATCTTCTTCATAATCATCGGTATTCAGGCTTTTGAAATGCATAAAACCGCCGAACACTTCAAAATTTTTATATCTGGCAGAAGCCTTGAAAGGCAATCCGATCACATCATCTTCAAATTTAATTCTGTATGAAGTTATTCCTGATATCTTTGATTCGTTCCAGATATGGTCATAATAAAGCCCGAAACGGACAACGAATGTCAAATTGGGCTGATACACAATTTCGTTGATAAGATTTACGGATTTCAGATTGCTTTCGATAGTGACTCTTCCTGTTCCGCTGTCTGATTCGTCCGTGTCTTCAACAAAAGAATATTGTGCCTGTGCTGTCATGGCGTAATAAACATTATCCTTAAAAGGAAAGCTCTTTTCAAATCCGGACATGAATAAATGACCGTTGTTATTACTACCATTGCCTCCAATTAGAGAATAATCAGCCAGTATTTTCATGTTTTTATCTATCTTATACCCGAATTCAAAGTCTCCAAGTGTGCTCAATGTCGAACCGTAAGATCCCAACTCGTCGATCTCAAAAGCATGAGTGACTTCACCAGCAGTTGATATCTCATACTGATTATCGTCAATAAAAGTGGAAGAATTCACACGCCTGACAGGATGAATTATTGTCATCAGACAGCTTTGAAGTAATAATGACATTACTGTAAAAATCACAATTCTAAATTTTCTATTTCTCATAAATCTACCTTCCTATCTCCTTACAGTTGAATTCCAGAAATCTGAAAAGGCTGTCTTTATCGTTTGCAGTAAGTTTTTTGAACATATTATTTCTTCAACAGCTTAGCTTTTTCGACAAGCTGGATGAATTCGGCTCTGTATCCGAAATCGTCTTTACCGAGAGAGCCTTTTGCCAACTCAAGTACCTGATCGTAAGAAGAGTTTTTCTTGAATTCGGATTCCCTTAGAAGCATTCCGAATTCTGCGACTGCGGCAGAGAACCTGAAATTATTCGACGATTTCTCAAGGATGATACCTTCGTCTTTAAGCGGATGTTCGATAAGTTTACTCTGATCCTCTTTTGGTTCTTTGTACCTGAGCTTGACGAACATGAGCTCGTTAGTCTTGTATGCGTAAGGTTTTGTATCAAGCTGCTGATATTTCATATCATCGGCTTTTTCAGCCGCTTGCCCGGTACCGGGAACGATCTCGTATAATGCGGTTACGGTATGACCCGCTCCGAGTTCACCGGCATCCTTTTTATCGTCGTCAAAATCTTCCTTATTCAGTATTCTGTTCTCATAGCCGATCAGCCTGTACGATTCTACTTTCACCGGATTGAACTCGATCTGAATTTTGACATCTTTCGCGATAGTGTAAATAGTACCTGCAAGTTCGGTCACCAGCACTTTCTTGGCTTCAAGGATATTGTCTATATAAAAATAATTTCCGTTCCCTTTGTCTGCAATTTCCTCCATTCTGCCGTCCTTGTAATTTCCAATACCAAAACCGAGAATGGTCAGAAAGATGCCTTTATTCCGTTTTTCTTCCATCATTTTGACGAGTTCTGAAGTGCTTGATACTCCGACATTGAAATCGCCGTCTGTCGCAAGGATGATCCTGTTGTTACCGTCTTTTATCAGATATTTTTCTGCAATATCGTAAGCGAGTTTTATCCCGGCTCCCCCGGCTGTTGAACCTCCGGCCTGAAGTTTTTCAAGTGCATCGAGAATAGTTTTCTTTTCGTTGACCTCGGTAGAAGGAAGCACAATTCCGCTTGCGCTCGCGTAAACAACGATCGCTATCCTGTCGGTCGGCTTTAATGCTTCGATCAGCATGCTGAATGATTTCTTCAATAATGGAAGCTTGTTCGGATCATCCATTGAACCTGAAACATCAAGAAGGAATACAAAATTACTTTTCACATCGCTGCCCTGCTCCATTTTTCTGCCTTGCAAACCGATATGAACAAGCCTGTTAGCTTTATTCCACGGGCATTCGGAAATTTCTGTATTTATAGCGAAAGGAACATCTCCTTCGGGATATTTATAATCATAGTCAAAGTAATTGATCATTTCCTCGATCCTGATCGCATCTTTGTATGGCATCTGATTCTGATTAATGAACCTTCTCATGTTAGCGTAAGACGCTGCGTCCACATCAATAGAAAAAGTCGAAACTGGAGTATCCTTAACTTTCTTGAAATTATTTTCGGAAATAGTGGAATATTCCTCGGTGTTATGGTTGATCGGTGCTTCGCCGTCTATTCCACCGCTATAGATACCGGGAGGAGCAGGAGGTGCACCAGTTGCCGGTGCAAACATTGCTGATGACATATCAAAATCCATTGTTTCTGCTAATTCACATTCTTCAATTCCAACAGGCGTTACAGCTTGTTTCTTTTCTTTACTTAAAACTCTTTCTTTTTTTAGTTCAAGAACCAGATCGCTATATTTCTTTGTTTCAACAACCTCCGGTTTTCCATTTGTAAGTCTGATCTCAACATTAACAGTGCTGTCTTTTAATACAACAATGTTCTCGACAAGAACAGAATTAAATCCTTCTTTTGTGCATTTCAGACTATAAGTCCCGGTTTTGACATTTGAAAAAAAGAAATTTCCAAAATCATCTGATTGAACTTTTTGTTTTTGCTCAACAAGCGTCAACTCAGCGCCTTTCACAGGATATTTGAGATAATCTTTTACGATACCTTTAATTTGAACATTGCTGTTAGCCGTCAAAGCCAAAGTAAATATAAACAATAACACAGCGATCTTCTTCATGATACTCTCCTTATTTAAAACAAATTTTATTTTCATATCATAAATTTACAAATCCATTACTAAATAACAAGTATTAAATTATTTGATTTATTGACATTAATTGCTTTAATTATCGGTGTAATAAAAACCGGAATTTTCAGGAGACGGTATGTCGCGTTACAGAAACGGTTCCATCTATGTTACAATACTGAGTATCCTTTGTGCCGTTACAGGAATTATATTGTACTATTACGGCAATGATAAAATTGTTATTCACGGTTCAAAATCGAACGGGAAAATTACGATCGTCAAATCGGATTTAAAGCTTTTTAT
>JAKLPX010000223.1 GCA_022013635.1 Candidatus Delongbacteria bacterium | reverse complement strand
GTGGCTATATAAATAAATTTATCGGAAGAATATATTTTATTCAGAGAATAAATACCGGACTGTTCTATTTCGTTTAAATACTCTGTGCTTTTCTTATTGATATCGTAAACCGAAAACGAACAATCGTTATGTCCCAGCCAGAAAAGATTCCGGAAATCTTTTTCAACGCATGTTACACTCACTTTATAAAGTCCGTCGTCGCTGTCATAAATTTTATTTTCGCCGTCGGAATTTACTATCAAACCGCCGTCTGTGCCGAAATATAAAATCCCGCCATATTCTTTAACATCAAAGCCTTTAGTAATTGAGCAGTAAGTTATACATTCAATTTCTGTTGCCAAAAGTAAACCGGCGATCAAAAACAGTATTGCAATAATTTTTTTCAGCATTTTTACTCCTGCAGTTTTTACGGTAATTGAATAATAATCGTTTCGATATAGTTTCTTTTTGCCTTTACAATTTTGAATACAAGATTTTCAATCTCAAGTATTTCTCCTTGTTCAGGTATCCTTTTTAAATGATTTATAATAAACCCGTTTATAGTTTCGTTCCTGTCTCCGAATATCCTTTTTTCTTTTCCTATGATACTTCCGATCATCTTGTCAAGTTCCTCCAAATCCGCGCTGCCGTTGAGAATTAAAATTTTTTGCTCTCGACGGTAAATTATTCCCATGTCCGAAAGAAGACTGTCGTGAGGATCGTCAACCCTTCCGACTATCAGTTCCAGAATATCATGCATAGTTACAAGACCTACGCAACCCCCGAATTCATCTATAGCAATACAGATGGTAGCTTTTTCTTTTTTCAATATTTTGAATACAGTTAAAACGCTCGAACTTTCCCTGACAAATATTACCGGTCTTACAATATCTGTTATTTCTTTGGTTTCCTTTAACAGATCATTTACAAAAACAACTCCTTTAATATTGTCGAGATCATTTTCGTAAATTATTATCTTTGAAAAAGAGGTAAGCATTACCATTTTCTTTAATTTGTAAATAGGACTGTTAATATCAACGGCAATTATGCTTTTCCTGTGCAGCATTATTTCCTTTATTTTTTTCTGTTCTAGATTAAGTATCCTTTTTATTATTTCCGCGTCCTTTTTATTTACAGCTTCGGCTTTTACCGCTTCTTTAACGATAAGGTCAATGTCGCTTTTTGATATCAAAATCCAATTGCTTTTATTTAAAGGGATTTTCATTGATTTCATAATTCTTCTGCTTATTTTTCCTACAATAAAAGATATTGGCGATAGAATGATTTTAATTACAAAAAAAGGATAAATCAATTTTAAACTTAATTTATTTGCATATTTTTTACCAAATATTTTTGGAAGTATTTCAGCGAAAATTACAAGAATAATTGTAATAAAGATCGTACTTTGAAAATGCGAAAATTTCCACTTCATATCCGCAAAAAGATAGGTGAAGAAAGTTGCGTAAGCTACATTGGCAATGTTATTCCCAACTAAAATGGGTATCAGAAAATTATCTGGATTTTTAATGAGTTTTTTTGTTCTTACCGCGGAATTCAACCCCGTTTTACTCCAAACTCTGATCATCAGCCTGTCAACAACGGTAAAAACTGTCTCGGAAAAGGAAAAAAATGCCGAAAATATAAATGCTACAGTAATTAATAATATCAGCATAATTCAACCTTTATTGCGCCGTTGCTTCTGTCAAATATTTCATTTTTAAAATCTGTTTCATAACCCTTATTAATTGAAATTTTTACCCTTGGAAAATCATGAAATTCTGTTGACACAACCATACCTTCGTACTTATTGATAATATTCATCGCTAAATTTGTCATATCGTAGCAGTAACTGAATGAAATATTCTTTTTTATCTCAATAATTTCCTTTTCAGCCGCTTCGATCACTTCTTTTGCCGCCCCGGTATAAGCTTTAATAAGTCCGCCTGTCCCGAGATTCGTTCCTCCATAGTATCTTGTAACTACAAGCAGAACATTCGACAGTCCGCTGCCCTCAATTACAGTTAAAATCGGCTTTCCTGCAGTTCCGGAAGGCTCTCCGTCATCGCTTGATCGGATAATGATCTGATCATTCATTCCGACAGTGTATGCGAAACAATTATGCGTAGCGTTGTAGTATTTTTTCCTGATCATTTCCAATTCGGCTTCTGCATTTTCTCTGTCGGTCGCTTTTATCAACCGTCCGATAAACCGAGACCCTTTTACTTTTTCTATCTCTTTTTCTGCATTTTTCTTAATTGTCGTGTACAGCTCTTTTTCCATACCGTAAATATAATTAAGTTACGAGTCAATGTAAAGATAAGAAGAATATTGATTTTTTATATAATTTCTATGAATTTTTTCAAAAGATTGATGAAATTCGTTTGAGAATATTTCGCTGTTTCAAGCACTTCAATGTGTGAAAGCGATTTTCCCGTAATTCCCGTCCCCATATTCGATACCCTTGAAACAGCCGATACTTCCAATCCGTTTTTAACAGCTCTGACGGTTTCCGGTACGGTTGACATACCGACAACATCTCCCCCCAAAATTCTTAAATATTCTATTTCCGCTTTTGTTTCAAAGCTTGGTCCGGACATATATGCGTAACACCCTTTATGAATTTTTATATTTTTTCTCCCGCCTGCTTCCGAAATTAAATTATTCATTTCCGAAGAATAAGGATTTTCGATCTGATCTTTGAACAACGGCGAGAACGGGGCTATGCAATTTTCCAGAACTACTATTGAACAAGGCTCGTAATCCTTGTTAATTCCGCCTGCCGCATTTGTCAAAAGAAGTTTTTTCACTCCTATTTCGCTTAAAAGATCTATCGGAAAAACAACTTCTTCATAGCTGTAACCTTCATAATAATGGACTCGACCTGCAAGTATCATAAGCTTTTTCCCGTTATAAAAACCTGTGCTTATAGTTCCTTTATGACCCGTTACCGTTGAAGCCGGATAATTCGGAATTTCAACTGTTTTTATACACTTCAGATTATCCATATTATCTTCGATAAAAGAAAGTCCGCTGCCCAAAATGATCGCTATATCAATATTTTTAGTATCAAGTTTATTTTGAAGATATTTCACCGCAGGTTCGATTTCCATGCATAATGCCTTAATTATTTCAACTGTGAAAAATAAACAATTTTATCCTTCTTACAAAATTAATTCTTTATATTACATAGAGTTTAAAATTGGAGTGATCTATGACTGAACGAGAATTTATGAATAATTTCAGGACTATTACCGCCGATGAATTCAGACTTATCGGCATTAAGCTGTTTTCCAATGAGTGCGCATCAAAAAAAGAATATCTTGTCTGGTGGAGTCCGAAAGAGGAATTTCCGGCTCTCGGGATAGGTCATTTCATCTGGTTACCGGCAGGTAAGAAATTCCCCTTTGTGGAACAGTTCCCCGAACTGATCGCATTTTATCTGAAAAAACGCGAACCTGTGCCTGAGTTTATTTTAAGGCATAAATTTACAGGCTGTGCGTGGAAAAACAGGGAAGAATTGGACTCAGACCCTCAAAAACCTGCATTTATCGAATGGCTGTATTCGACAATGAATGTCCAGGCTGTATTCATCATCTTTAAAGCGATGGATTCCATAAATGAAATTCTCGATTTCAACCCTCAGGCGAAAAATGCTCTTAACGCACTTTCGTTAACACCCGAAGGCAGATTTGCAGTTGTTGACTACCTGAACTTTAAGGGTACAGGACTTGACAAGGAAGAACAAATAAAAGACGAAGGATGGGGGCTTTTACAGGTACTTGAAGGAATGAAAAAACATGATCTCGAAAACTTTATCATATCAGCTTCAGAAACACTGACCCGGAGAGTTAATAATTATACGGATGAAAGAAACGATCTGTCCTTTTTGAAGGGCTGGCTTAAAAGATTAGAATCTTATCACTGACAGAACAGGATATAAACTGCGAGAATTAATTTTATTCTTTTGCTTTTACTCCTAAAATATCTTATTTTTATAGAAGTTTGAATTCGTAAAAAACTTGAGGTATAATGATAGAATTTAAAGCACTATTTGACAACAACCCGTTTTTTACGCTGACAATTCTGATGTCACTGGGAATAACACTGGCGTATTTGGCTAAAAAGATACACCTGCCGATGATCACAGGATATATTGCCGCTGGCATTATAGTCGGCGAACCTGTTCTCGGTTTTGTAACAGATAGGACTACTCACGGGTTTGCTGGAATAAATTATATCGCTCTGGGTTTAATGTCTTTCACGATCGGAGCACATATAGATTTCCATAAATTAAAGAACTCGGGAAAAAGGGTTGTTTCTATTTCAGCAGGTGAAATTCTATTAACATTTACTTCGGTATTTATGATATTTCATTTTCTAATCCTGGACAATTTGTTCTTATCCTTACTGATCGCTTCAATTTCAATATCAACTTCTCCGGCAGCTATTGTTTCTGTCGTAAAAGATACCAAATCCAAAGGTTTGTTTGTTAATACCTTAATGCCGGTCGTTGCTGTAAATAATTTTACGGCAATTGCGATGTTCAGTCTTGTCTTGGGATCAAGATCAATCCTGATCGGAGGCAGTGTCCATGCAGTGACAATGCTTTTAAATATAATTGAGGAGCTTTCAATTGAACTGGTCATTGGGATCAGCTGCGGATTATTCATAAAATATTTCGCCGAAAAGAATACAGATTCCGACAAACTCATACTTACATCTGTACTGATTGCAGTATTTGCATCAACGGGATTGTCGCAGGCATTTAATCTTAATAATATGCTGCCGAATATGATCGCCGGTATGACTATCATAAATACAAGCTCATACAGGAAAAAAATATTAACTGTGTTTGAAGACATCGAATATATAATCATAATTATTTTCTTTACGGTTGCTGGAACGCATCTTGATATTCGCAGTCTTGCGGTTACCGGATTTATGGCATTAGCATACTTTCTGATCAGAGCATTTACAAAATCCGTCGGAGGGACTCTCGGAGCTTACTTCTATGGTTCGCCGGAAAGAATATATAAGAATATAGGTATTTCGCTTATCCCGCAGGCAGGAGTTGCAATCGGTCTTGTAACCTTGGCAGCGAATGTGGAAGGAATTACCGAGATTCAAAGGTTCTTAACCACCTTAATCCTGGCGACCGTTACTTTGAATGAGATCATAGGTCCGATGGCTACTAAATATGCCTTGATAAAAAGCGGGGAGACTAATAAGGACCGTCCTCAATTGATAGAGTTCTTATCCGAAGAATTCATCAATCCGAATATTAAAGCGAGAACTAAGTTTGAGGCAATTGAAGAAATTGTTGATTTCTTTATCAGATCCCATAAAGGATCGAGAAAATTCAAAGATGATATCCTCGAAAGTGTGCTGGCAAGAGAAAATGATATGTCCACAGGAATAGGAAAAGGCATTGCGATACCTCATGGTGTTGTCCAATCCGGACCGGTTATTTGGGGAGCGCTCGGAATATCACGCGATGGCGTAGAATTTGACTCATTAGACGGGAAACCGGTACACTTGATAATATTGATAATCACTCCAAAAAAGCATAAGGCAGACCTTCATCTTGCCGTGTTGAGCGAGATTTCAAAGATGATCTCTGATAACGAAATAAAGGAAAAACTGTTCAAATGCAGAACGGCTGATCAAGTCTGCGAGATACTTACTGAACAGGAGCACAAAAACTTTAACTATTTCCTTGATGATTAAACGGATTTGTTGATAACACAGATCTTTTCAGAAGAAATTGTCAACAACTATACCTTTTTCATATCAATAAATATAAATATAATCTTCTTGCATTATCTATAATCAAAGATTATAATTTAAGTATTTATAAATAAAAATTATTATTGATTAATATATTAAAAAAATATTGTTG
>JAKLPX010000222.1 GCA_022013635.1 Candidatus Delongbacteria bacterium | reverse complement strand
TATCATCGTATCTGATTTTAAAAAGCTGATTAAAGAATTTTTCAAATAAATCTTGGAGTTTATTAAAATTATCTTCCGACAATTTATGAGCGTCTTTATAAACCCGATTGATTGACGATCCGGGTAAAATATCGTGGAATTGATTCAGAAGTGTATCTTTCCATATCATGTCAATCTCATCTTTCGGATAATCTTTGATCAATATGCCCAGAAATTCAAGATCGTGAAGGGCTATCTCCATATCACGGTTGTATTTTTTCATCAGAGCCTGAGTAGTAAAAGTTCCTCTGTGCAGCTCAAGATAGAGTTCACCGGACCATTCGGGAAGGTCTTTTTTCGGGATTTTTGCAATTTTTTCGAAGAAATCCCGAGCGAATGAAAATTTGAATTTCGGAACTCCTTCCAGATTTTCTTGCCTTTTGCCTAATTCAATATGAATCCTCGAAGGTCCGCCGCCTCCGTCACCGATGCCGTAGAGGTTTAAAAATTCGTCAGACACATCGGACTGTGCGTATCTTTTCTCGCTTTCGATCATTCTGGCAGGCATATTCGAAAAATTGTAATCGTTTGTAGGCAGAAAATGTGTTAAAATATCGGTGCCGTCTATCCCTTTCCAATAAAAAGTATGGTGCGGGAATTTATTCGTGTCATTCCATGATAATTTTTGTGTCATAAATACATCTATGCCTGACTTTTTTAATATTTGAGGTAATGATGCGGAGTAACCGAAAACATCGGGCAGCCATAGATTTTTCACATCTTCACCGAATTCATCTTTAAAGAATTTCTTTCCGTAAAGGCATTGCCTTACCAGTGATTCTCCAGAAGGGATATTCATATCCGGTTCGACCCACATCGCGCCATGAACTTCACATCTTTTATCTTTCACGGCTTTCCTGATCTTCTTATAAAGCGCGGGATATTCTTCCTTTACCCACTTATACATCTGAGGCTGGGATGACCCGAAAAGATATTCAGGATACTCTTCCATCAATTTAAGCGCGGTCGCAAATGTTCTGCCTGCTTTTCTTTTAGTTTCTCTTACAGGCCAAAGCCATGCCAGATCAATATGCGCGTGACCGATAGAATAAACGGTCATTGAGCTGTCGGAGGCTTCTTTGGATAGAAGCTCTTTCGTGATCTTCAGCGCATGATCAATACCGTTGCCATCTTCCCATATATTCGCTATATCATTAAGACCTTTCAGCAGCTTTTTCTTTCTCGGAGTATTGTCGGGAAGTATTTTCATAAGGTCAAACAGGACTGTCATATCAATTTCAAGCTGATAGATTTTTCTGTCAACAACGACCATTTCTGCCTGTCTCAATCTGAAGTCGTCGAGTGATTTTCCGAAAAGTCCGTTCGCTCCTGCTTCTACTAAAAGCTCGATCTTTTCGCATTTTACGGCTTTCTTTGAAATGGGATAAAAGTATTTACCTGAATTTATATACCAGTCGGTCTTATTTGTCAGTCCCTGATCCGGTACGCCATTTACAAAAACACAGCCTTCGCCGTCAATGTCAATCAGAACACCGACTTCCTGTCCTTCAAATTCATCCGGAATTATGCCGGTAAATTTAAACCAGGCGCATCCCCAAAGCTTTCCCCATTTATCGCCGATTTTTATAGGCTTATATTTTGCTTTGACGGCTGTTTTATAAGGTATAGGTTCGATCTTGTCATAGATGTATTCTGCTATTAAAGCAACAGGCGATGAATATTTTATTTTGGAAAGCCGGTCTAAAAACTGCTTTATCCTTTCCGTATAGATTTTGTCGTACATGGCAATGCCCTCCTTCTTTTATCCTCTCTACTGTATTATATGAATATAATAGAGCGAATTCAAGGATATAATTGCGGGGAAATGAATAAAACAAGAAGTCTGTCATGAATATATTTGGTATTTTTCGGAATAATATGCTCTTGAGGGAACAGTCATTACATTCCGGTTGTCAAAAAACAGATAAACTCAGCCGCTGATGAAAAGACTTTTGCTTGAATATTCGGGATCGCATGTCATTTTTACTTTTAATTTTCGCCATCCGGCTTCATCGCCCGGGGTAGGAATATGGGTGAGATGGACTTCGCAGTTACTCAGGTATTTCAGGTTTTCCATGGCCATTTGCGCCGCAGGATTAAATAGGGCGCTTACGCTGAGCACTATCAATGTTTCATCCACATCGAGACTGACCATTTTACGGTTCAATATATCTTTTTTTAAATGAGTTACAGAGTCTATCAGGCTTTGAGGGAGCAGGAACATACTGTCGGGAAGTCCGGCGAGGTGTTTGGCGGCATTCAGGATCAGGCTTGAAGACGCGTGCATCAATGGTGAGTTCTTGCCTGTTATTATCGTTCCGTCATGTAGTTCTATTGCAGCTCCGCAGAAGAATCCGGCATTGCCTTTTCCGCATTTTTCCGCAGTATTTGCTGCTTCTCTTGCAGGCAACACCACTTTCCGGTCTTCTTCTTTTGCGCCTATTTTATTCATGATCATAACGGCGTGTTCAAGGCTGTCTTTATCTGCCAGACCCAGGGCATACTCAACGGCGCACCTGAAATATCTGCGGATGACCTCCTGATGAGAGGCTTCAGCTAATATTCTGTCATTAACTATTCCTGCGCTTGCGCGGTTCACTCCCATATCGGTCGGGGACTGATACATTGACTCTCCGCCGGTTATTTTTTCAAGTATCCTTTTCAGCAGATGAAAGGCTTCAATATCACGGTTATAATTCACAACGCTTTCACCATAAGCTTTCAAATGATGTGTATCAATAAGATTTACATCTTTAAGGTCTATTGTGGCTGCTTCATAAGCTATGTTAACTTTATGATTTAATGGCAGATCCCAGATAGGAAATGTTTCAAATTTTGCATATCCTGCCTTGACACCTTTTTTATATTCGTGGTACATATTGCCGAGGCATGTTCCGAGTTTTCCGCTGCCGGGTCCGGGTCCGGTAACTATCACGATCGGCTTTTCAGTCTTTATATATTCATTCGCTCCATAACCTTCATCGCTCACTATCAGGTCAACATCCGTAGGATATCCTTTAGTCGGATAATGGAGATATACCTTAACCCCTCTCATTTCAAGCTTATTTTTAAAGGTTGTTGCGGCAGGCTGGTTTTCATAACGGGTAATGACGACAGAATTGATATCTATGCCCCAATCCCTGAAATCATCAATAGTCTTTAAGGCATCGAAATCATAAGATATCCCGAAATCCGCCCTGATCTTTTTTCTTTCAATGTCACCTGCGTGGATACACATAATAACATCAATCTTATCTTTCAATAGTTGGAGAAGTCTCATTTTTACATTAGGATCAAATCCCGGAAGAACCCGCGCTGCATGGTAATCATATAATATTTTACCTCCGAATTCCAGATAAAGCTTATCGTTGAACCGGCCTACTCTTTCAAGAATAGCCGCTGTCTGTTCCTGAAGGTATTTTTCGTTATCAAATCCTATTTTTTTCGAGTCTTCCATCTTATTTCCTCTTTCATCACTTCTCTCATTTATTTAGCAGCTTATATTTAATCAATAACAGTTAAAAAAAACCGGCGTCTGCCGGTTTTTTCATTCTATCTGTCCAGGTACATCTTGAGGGTTTTGGAGCGAGATTTATGTCTCAATCTCTGAAGAGCCTTTTCCTTGATCTGTCTGATCCTTTCTCTGGTAAGACTAAGTTCCTGACCTATCTCTTCAAGTGTCAGCGGTTCGTAACGGTCTATACCGAAATACATCGTAATAACTTCTTTCTCCCTCTGGGAAAGTGTCGCCAATGCCCTTTCGATTTCAATGCTTAAAGAAAAATCGGTAATATCCGAATCAGGTTGGGGAGACTGATCGCTTTTCAAAACATCTATAAGCCTGTTGTCTTCGCCGTCTTTTATCGGAGAATCAATCGAAAGGTGCTGTCCGGAAATCTTCAGCGTATTATATATCTCTTCTTCAGTTGTTTCCATGATACCGGCGATCTCTTCCATGGTCGGTTCTCTTTCGAATTTGTTCTGAAGGGCAGATCTTGTTTTGTGAATCTTGTTAAGAACGGATATTTTATTCGAAGGAAGTCTGACAACCCTCGATTGTTCAGCTAAAGCCTGAAGAATTGACTGACGGATCCACCAGACGGCATAAGATATGAATTTATAGCCCTTGGTTTCATCGAATCTTGAAGCAGCTTTAATTAATCCGAGGTTACCTTCATTGATCAGGTCATTAAAACTCAGACCTTGATTTTTGTACTGTTTTGCTACGGAAACTACAAATCGCAGGTTTGATTTGATCATCTTTTCTTTGGCTTTCTGAGCTTTTACGCCCTTAGTCCGCATGATTTTTGTGAGTTCAACTTCTTCTTCCGCTGTAAGCAGATTTTCCCTGCTGATCTCTTTTAGATACTCATTCAAAGATTTGTTGGAGCGGTATCCTACATACATCATAATGCGTTTACCTTACCCTTTCTTAAGCTTTTCATATTTCAAAATGTCATTCCATGCCTACGGCTATGGACTCCCCAATATAACAAAAAAATATTAAAATTCCAAATAAAAAATTTAAAATTTTATTGACTATGACTAAAAAAAATCGTAAATTCTCGGTTCTTTAATTTGCAATAACAATTAAGGCACTAAACATAGAAATATATTTTTAAATTACCATACATGAAAGATGAAAAAAAGGTGAAAAAATGATTAAGAAATTCGTTTACAACTTCTGCGAAGGCGATGCTTCGATGAAAGAATTACTCGGCGGTAAAGGCGCTAATTTGGCCGAAATGACGAAATTGGGAATTCCTGTTCCTCCAGGTTTTACAATCTCTACCGAGGCGTGTCAGGATTACTACAAAGACGGGAAAAAACAAATGTCTTCAGAGATAATTGAAGAATATAAATCTCATCTAAAAGATATTGAGAAAAAAACAGGAAAAAAGTTCGGCGACGATGAAGATCCTTTGCTGTTATCGGTAAGATCCGGAGCCGCCGCTTCAATGCCCGGTATGATGGACACAGTTTTGAACCTTGGTTTGAATGATATTTCCGTTCAGGGAATTATTAAAAAAACAGGAAACGAGAGATTCGGTTACGATTCATACAGAAGATTCATTCAGATGTTCGGCGGTGTAGTACTGGGCATTTCAGGAGATATTTTTGAAAACGAACTTCATGCCGTAAAAGAAGCAAAAAAAGTTGAATACGACACTGACCTTTCAGCTGATGATCTTAAAGAAGTTATTGCAAGATATAAAAAAGCCGTTGAGAAAGCTAAAGGTAAGCAATTCCCGCAGGATCCTCATGAACAACTTCAGATGTCCATTGAAGCAGTATTCGGTTCATGGAACAACAAAAGAGCGGTTCTTTACAGAAAACTTAACGATCTTAAAGGTTTAACCGGAACTGCCGTTAATATTCAGGTTATGGTTTACGGAAATAAAGGCGAAACAAGCGGTACCGGAGTTTGTTTTACAAGAAATCCGAGCACAGGCGAAAATTTATTCTACGGCGAATATCTGATGAACGCGCAGGGCGAGGATGTTGTTGCCGGTATCAGGACACCTAAAATGATATCAACCTTAAATGAGCAGAACGAAGCTATTTATAACGAATTAGTATCATATAGAAACGGACTTGAAAAGCATTATAAAAACATGCAGGATATGGAATTTACTATTGAAGAAGGAAAATTGTGGATGCTTCAGACAAGGACCGGTAAAAGAACAGCCGCTGCAGCGGTGAAAATGGCTGTGGATATGTGCGAAGAAGGTCTGATAGATAAAGAAACTGCAGTATTGAGAGTAAAACCTAGTCAGTTGGATCAACTTCTCCATCCTCAGTTGGATTTAAAAGTAGTTAAAAGCATGAAACCTTTGGCAAAAGGGCTTCCTGCATCGCCGGGAGCCGCCGTAGGGAAAATCGTTTTCGACGCTCACGAGGCTCATGACAGGAACGAGGAAGGCGAAAAAGTCATTCTGGTAAGGAATGAGACTTCGCCGGAAGACCTGATCGGCATGAACGCATCCGAAGGAATTCTGACGGCAAGAGGCGGTATGACATCACACGCAGCGGTAGTCGCAAGAGGAATGGGAAAATGCTGTGTCGCAGGTTGTTCGTCGGCAAAGATAAATGAAGCGGCAAAAACCTTGACTTTCGGCGATAAAATATTTACAGACGGCGATGTTATTACTCTTAACGGAAGCGAAGGTACGGTTTATGAAGGTGCAATTCCTGTAGTTGAGCCGGAATTGTCCGAAGATTTCGGAAAATTAATGGATTGGGCTGACGAATTTAAAAAACTTATTATAAAAACAAACGCGGATACTCCTCACGATACGGCTACAGCAGTAAAATTCGGTGCCGAAGGTATCGGACTTTGCAGAACAGAGCACATGTTTTTTGAAGCTACAAGAATTAAGGCTGTTAGAGAGATGATCGTAGCGAAAGCTACTCCTGAAAGAGAAAAAGCTTTGGCAAAGATAGAACCTTTCCAACAGAAAGATTTCGAAGATATGTTCAAAGTGCTTGAAGGCAAACCAATGATAATCCGACTTCTTGATCCTCCGCTTCATGAGTTCCTTCCGAAAGAAGAGGAAGATATTATCGGCGTGGCGAAAGAGATAAATGTTACAGTAGAGCAATTAAAAAGCACTATTGACAGCCTGCACGAATTTAACCCTATGCTTGGTTTCAGAGGCTGCCGTTTGGCTGTCGTATATCCTGAAATAGCGAGAATGCAGGTAAGGGCAATTTTTAAAGCAGCTCTGAATGTTAAAGATTCAAAACCATGGATAGAAGTACCCTTAACCGGGATCTTAAAAGAATATATGCTGATCAAAGAGATCGTCGAAGAAATAGCAGTTCAGCTTGGAGCGAAAGGTAAAGTGGATTACAGGGTCGGAACTATGATCGAGGTTCCCAGAGCCGCTCTTACCGCGGATGAATTTGCGCCTGAATGTGATTTTATGAGTTTCGGTACCAACGATCTTACCCAGATGACATGCGGATTTTCCAGAGATGATGCAGGAAGTTTTTTAGGTAAATATGTTGACCTTGGTATATATGACAAGGATCCGTTCCAAACGATAGACAGAGACGGTGTCGGAAAATTAATGTATCATTGCGTTATGGTCGCAAAAGAAGTTAATCCAAAGATACATATCGGTATTTGCGGAGAGCACGGGGGAGACCCTGATTCAGTTGAGTTCTGTCATCAGATCGGACTTGATGAAGTAAGCTGTTCACCTTACAGGGTTCCTATCGCAAGGCTAGCAGCCGCTCATGCCGCAATCAATTTCCCTATTGACAAGGAGTGCGGATGCGGCGGAGACCACGAGCATGGTAATTGCGATTGCGAAGATGATGGTGAAGATGACTGCGGATGCGGACACGATCACAAACACTAGAATTATCTTAGAAAAAGGATTTGTTTTGAATTTATATATTAAAGAAGCTTATAAAGTGCTTGATGGTAAAAGTATCACTTTGGAGCATGCATATAATTTAGGAAACTGTAACGGCGATGAGATACTGGACCTTATCTCGCTTGCGAACAAAGTGAATACGAAATACGGAAATAAAATGCATATTTGCTCAATTGTGAATGCTAAGTCAGGCAAATGCAGCTTGGACTGTAAATTCTGTGCTCAATCAAATAAGTATAATACAGGCATTGAGACTTATCCGATGTTAAAAGAAGATGAGATCCTCGGGCAGGCGAAAAAAGCTTATAATTCAGGCGTAAGATATTTTGGTATAGTAACGAGCGGATCAGGTTATTTCTCAATAAATGCTGAATTTGACCAAATCGTTAAAGCTATAAAGAAAATCCATATAGAGTTACCGGATTTGAAAGTTTGTGCGGGTTTGGGTATTTTAAACGAAATTACTGCAAAAGCACTGGTTGATGCGGGCATATCGCACTATAATATAAACCTTCAGACATCATCGGATAAATATAGTACATTAGTATCATCAAATGATAATGTTTATGAGAAGATCAATACGATAAAATTGTTGAAAAAATATAATGTTAATATTTGTTGCGGCGGGATTATAGGAATGGGTGAAACAATGAATGACAGGGTAGATATGGCTTTTAAGTTAAGAGAGCTTGATGTTGAGTCAATTCCATTAAATGTACTTGTTCCCATCAAAGGAACTCCGCTTGAGAATATCGAATCGGTAGAAGTATCGGAAATTGCCAAAACATTTGCAATTTTCAGGCTGATAAATCCAGCAAAGATAATTAAATTCGCTGCCGGCAGAGAAACGAGAATGAAAGATTTTCAGGGTCTTATTATGTTATCCGGCGCAAACGGTTTTCTGACAGGCGGTTATCTTACAACCAGAGGCCGTGAAGTTGAAGAAGATATAATATTCAGAACTGAATTAGAGAATTTCCGGGATAATTAAGAATGAATGATCTGCTATTCGATAAGGAACATATTTGGCATCCGTATTCGTCATTTATAAACCCTGACCCGGCCTATAAAGTTATTTCATGCGATAAAGTAAGATTAAAACTTGAGGATGGTGCAGAACTGATTGACGGAATGTCGTCGTGGTGGGCTGCGATTCACGGTTATAATGTCCCGGAATTGAATAAATCAGTAATTGATCAATCAGCAAAAATGTCCCATGTTATGTTTGGCGGACTTACGCATGATCCGGCGATATCACTGTGCAGGAAAATAATTGAGATCACTCCGGAAGGTTTGGATAAAGTATTTCTTTGCGATTCAGGGTCAGTGGCTGTTGAAGTTACCATGAAAATGGCGTTACAATACTGGTTCTCCAAAGGGATTAAAGATAAAAATAAATTTCTCACGATAAGATCAGGTTATCATGGGGATACTTTTAATGCCATGTCGGTCTGTGATCCCGATACGGGAATGCATCAGATGTACAAAGGAGTTCTTCCTGAAAACTATTTTGCGGATTCTCCTGAATGCGGATACTATGACGAATGGGACTGCAATAAAATTAAGTCTTTTAAAGATATTATCGAAAAAGAAAATCACAAAATTGCAGCAGTCATTTTAGAACCGATTGTTCAAGGCGCGGGAGGAATGAAATTTTATCACCCGAAGTATCTTAATGAAGTCAGAAAACTGTGTGACCGGTTCGGGATTTTACTGATATTTGATGAAATAGCTACAGGTTTCGGAAGAACGGGAGAACTTTGGGGTTGCGATCATTCTAAAGTAACACCTGATATAATGTGCATAGGCAAAGCTTTAACAGGCGGATATATGACTCTCGCGGCTACAATTGCATCAGGCAAAGTCGCACTCGGTATTTCAGAAGGAAAAGCTCCCATTTTTATGCACGGGCCGACTTTTATGGCTAATCCGTTAGCATGTTCAGTCGCAAATAAAAGTATTGATTTACTTCTTAATTCCAACTGGAGGAGTAAAGTGAAGAATATTGAGGAGCAATTGAAGAACGAGCTTCTACCGATAAGAGAAATGTTTTCGGACAAAGTAAAAGATGTTCGCGTGCTTGGAGCAATCGGAGTTGTTGAATTAAGAAAGAAAGTTGATGTAGCCAAAGCGCAGAAGTATCTGACCGGTATGGGAATCTGGCTCAGACCCTTCGGCAATCTTCTATATACTATGCCGCCGTATATTATTGGAAGTGCTGACCTTTCACGCATAACAGAAGGGATGTATAAATTGATTGAGAACGATGAATATTGACCTATGAATAATATAAAAGAAGATATTTATTCAAAGTATATTTCAGAGTTGAATGACTTAAAAGAAAGTGACTCTTTCAGATCATTTATAACGCATGCCGAAAGAGACAAGAAATACATTTACATAAACGGAAAAAAGTATCTAAATCTTTCTTCCAACGATTATCTCGGATTGTCTTCCGACCGTGAATTAATAAATGAATTCTACTCCAAAATGAAGTGCGGTAAAGGGTTTCATCAGGAATTTATGCTTGGCAGTTCTTCTTCGCGATCATTAACGGCAGATTCAGTTATTCATAACGAACTCGAAACTGAGTTAAGTCAATTATATCATAACGAAGTACTGTTATTCAACAGCGGATATCATGCAAACATCGGGATCATTCCGGCTGTTACAACAAGAGAAGATCTTATACTGACGGATAAGCTGAACCATGCAAGTATCATTGACGGATCAAGGTTATCTTTTGCCAAATGTTTAAAATATGATCATCTCAATTATGAAAATCTTGAAGATTTTTTAAAAAGGCACAGGGATAGGTATAAAAATGTAATAATCGTTTCTGAATCGCTTTTTAGCATGAACGGTGACATAGCGGATATTAAAAAACTTGTTGAATTAAAACAGAAATACAATTGTTTACTTTATATTGACGAAGCTCACTCAGCGGGAGTTTTCGGTACTGACGGTTTAGGGATATGCAAAGAGAATGATATAATAAAGGAAATTGACTTTGTTGTTGTAACATTCGGAAAAGCATTTGGGTCTTACGGCGCATTTGTAGTCACAAAGAAAGTATTTAAAGAATATCTTATAAACAAAATGAGATCACTTATATTTACAACAGCTTTACCTCCGGTTATAATAAACTGGAGCCTGTTTATAATCAGAAAAATTGCAGATTTCAAAGATAGAAGAGAAAAACTTTTTGCCTTATCAAAGGAATTCAGGCAATTATTCGAAAATGAGGGATTAGACATCAGGGGTTCCTCTTATATCATACCTGTAATAATAGGGAAAAATGATGGAACTTTAAAAATGTCAAAGATCTTGAAAGAAAACGGATTTTATTGTATGCCGATCCGTCCGCCGACGGTTCCAGACGGCAGCGCAAGAATAAGGATATCACTTACATCAGAGATTGATCTTGACGATATCAGGAGAATTCCAAAAATAATAAAAGAAAATTTATAAATATGAAAGAATACTGGATCAATAAAAAAAATAATAAAGACCTTATAGTGTTTTTTGCGGGATGGGGGATGGATCAAAATCCCTTTTTACCGTTAAAATACAACGATCTGGACATATTGATATGCTACGATTATTCGGATATGAATTTAAACGATCTGTCAATTATGGACATTATAGAGAACGGAAATTATAAAAATATTTATTTAATAGGATTTTCGATGGGAGTAGCCGTTGCAGGTTATTTATTTCAAAGCGAACTATGTATTAAATTTAGGCAGATAATAGCTATAAACGGCACTTTGGAGCCTATAAGCGACGAAAATGGAATTCCCGTAAATATTTTTGAGAACACTTTGGAATCCTGGGATTCTGCTAATAAAGAACATTTTCTTAAAAGAATGTGTAGGGACGAAATTATTTGTAGCAAATACAGAATAAATTTACCGAAAAGGACTTTACAGGATGAAAAGAAGGAGCTTACAAACCTTCATTTGTT
>JAKLPX010000221.1 GCA_022013635.1 Candidatus Delongbacteria bacterium | reverse complement strand
TGATGATAATCGCCAAAAATAAAACATACATTATAAGAACAGCGAGATAAAAACTCAGATTCTGGAAAAAATTGATATTAAGTCCTCTGCCTGCAAAAAGTAAGATATAAAAGACAACCAATACGATCGCAGAATATCCGAAATTAGCCTTAACGGTTAACATTTTTTCAAGCAGCACATTCAGCATCATTACGGCAAAGAATGTGAAGAAATAAAATATGAACGAAATAGATGAGAAGAACATTATAAAAGCCTTTATATTATTCATAGCAGAAACCTATTTAATTAAAAGCATCCTTTTTACCGCCACAGCTTTGTCGTTAAAGATCAATTTATAGAGGTAAATTCCCGAATTCAAATTGTCGGCATTAAATATTACGCTGTGCCTGCCCTTATCTTTGAAATCATTTACAAGATTATAAACTTTTTCGCCTTTTATATTATAAACGGACAGATCAACTTTTCCTTTCTCAGATAATGCGAACGAAATAGATGTTTCGGGATTGAAAGGATTAGGGTAATTTTGATACAGGAAGGATGTCGCCGGCAGATAACTGTCACTGTCAACCGATGACTGATCATTCATTCCGGGGAAGTTTATGTTATCAAGCCTTACGCAGTCCTCTCCCGCACTTACCGACGGGTCCTTCTTATATGTCCATTTGAAAGTGTGAATTCCGGTGGAAACAGGATATGTCTGAAGGCTCCACTCCGTATTTATACCACTCCATCTTTGGATCTGCCCGTCGTCAATGTAAAAAGTTAAATTGTCATAAACGGATTCGGATGAAGTTTTTACATAGAATGAAACATCTCCGGCATTAATGATATCGCAATTCAAAAGGATGGAGGAAGTCTGACCGTGGCTTATAGCTCCGGAACGGGCAGAATAAATACCCTGATATGCATCAGATGTATCTGTGATCCAAGGCTGATCGCCTTCAAAATACCAGTTGAAAGCGCTAAAATCGCCGGTTTCAAAATCCTCGATCTGAGAACCGATATTTACATAGAAGTTATCTTCGAATTCAAAATTGCTGTCCGCATTTATCAGGCATGTAAATAGAGAAGTGTATCCATTGACTTTTTGTTCTGCCGCTGAGATATTGAAGATAAGTTCGATCGTTTCGGACGGATTGATGATATTATATAACTGCTCTTCCGAATTTATTGTGATACGCGGGTCTTCCGAAGATAAAAATGCAGTTAAATTATTTGCTTTTCCATGGCCTGAATTGTTGAATGATATTACAAGATCGCCTGTTTCGCCGGGGTCGAGAATATTATCGTTACCGTCAGAAATGCCGATGTTAATAATTTCCAGAATAGGACGGTTAGCCGTCAGTCCGATGGCGCCAAGCCACTCTTCCTCAGTGTCATAGAGTTTTGAATTAAGAGTGAATTCATGTTGATCGGGAACCGATTCGGATACGGTAAACGAAAAAGCGTTTTCTACTCTAAGCGTATCTCCGGCATTTATATTTCCGATCTCTTGAGGTACTCCGGAAAGCTGAATGAAATCATCGTCTTCAGTAACTTCCATAAGCACTCCTGACGCTCCTGTCAGACCGACATTCTTTAAAGTAACGGATATATTTACAGTTTCACCGAATTCGATAAGGTCATCACCGCCTGCATCAATTCTATAGCTGTCAATTGTAATGTATTTGCCGTCATTTGGAACTATATTCACTGCATAATTATGCAGCAATGTGTTGTAACCGGAGATATTAAGCTCCGCCTCACCGATCTCATAAATCGCCTCAACCGGTACGGCTGCATAACCCGCTGAATTTGTTTCTGCCCGACCGAATATAATACCGTTCTGCATTAAAACGCAATTAATACCGGACAATGCCTGACCGTAAGTACCTTTGACGACAATCTGATAAGCAGACTGCCCGAATGTAATTGAGCCATCGTGATCAACAGTAATATTTTCCGGTTCGTCTGTCCAGATGTTCATTGCAGGATCACCCAAAACATTACAGTCGTAAAAACACCACCTTAAAGCGCCTTCTTCCCATTGACCCGGTGCAGTTACCCAGGGAGCCGTATCTATCTTGGATTCTTTGTGAGCAGTACCGATCTTTGCCGTCCGATTGCCGTATAAAGCATCGGCAAATTCTCTGTGAATGTGGGTCGAGGGACCTTCGGTCTGACCTTCATTAAACCAGCCGTACCGCGAGTTGCCGATGAACGATACGGCAAAATTCTCAATCGAAACGAATTCTTCCGCTATACAGTCATTGTAATCGAATCCTCCGCACATACACCCTGAAGTATAAATTAAAGTGAAATTATGGTCTGTACCGTTTACATTATAAAAATTAGCATTTGTAACATCGCTGTTGGACATCCGCATAGTATAAGTATAATTTGAGTGCCCGTCATGGTGAATGAATGAATGTCCGCAGTTGATCTCGGCTATCAGTTCCTGTTTTGTCCATTCGCCGTTCTTATCGTATAACTTAGTAATATCATGGTTTCCCGGTATCCCTGAAGTCATATATCCGTTATCATCGTGAAATCCGATTAATAGGTCAAGATAGTCGCCGCCCCAGGTTTCGGGATCGTCCCAAAGAAATTCACCAACCAAAAGAGGGTCTCTGAGCTCGCCTAAAACCGGTTCGGATTGATATTTGATTGTTTTATTGAGCATGATATTTAATTCCATCAGACTTTCGAAGCTGAATCTCGCCACTGATATGTCCGGAAGAAGGTCGTCTTCGCCTATCTCAGCCCAAAGATTGTCGTCATCATCGTTCCAAGTTCCGTCTAAGGATGAATAATATAGATCCGCCGGAATACCGTCATCGGTATAAACTTCACTCGATTGTACACTGCAAAAAAATCCTCTGTGCGGTACAACTGCCACATCTCCGGCTAAAAGAACAAATTCAATTCCGTTATTCTGATATTCCTGAATGATGTAATTTCTGATCTTTTCCGGATTGTCCCTGCCGGAAGTGCCTGAATAAATATTAGCTGTTGAAGCTACTTGTGTTTTCAGACCTCTATCGTAATAAAAATTTATTAGAGCGTCAAAATTTCCTTTAAATGTATCCGATGTAATAATCAGGTAATCATAATCATCTGCTTCTTTTGTCTTGCTTATCTGATACCGGTCTAAGTCTATGCCGTTATTTTGATCGAGTTTCTTTACGCTTTTAATAATATTTTCAGATCGTTTAAGGTTCTTTAAAGCGTTTTGAGACTTTTCATCCGCAGCAGTCGTAATCTTAACCGTAATTTTCTGATAGACAGATAATTCTTCCGAAACAGGATTGTATTCAGCGGGCGTGAAGGCTGAGAGTGCAAATGAATGTCCGTTTAAGTATTCAGTTAAAAGGATC
>JAKLPX010000220.1 GCA_022013635.1 Candidatus Delongbacteria bacterium | reverse complement strand
TAGTACATTCTTGGGGAGCAAGACAATAAAAGGTGCAGAAATGGATTTTGAAATAAAATTGTCTTGTAATGATTACATTGCAATTGAAGTTAAATCATCCAAAGAGATGCAGAAATTTACTTCATTTGAGATACAGCTTAATTGCAAATTAGAATTGATGGTGCAACAGAATAAAATTCCTAAAGAATTTCATATAGTAGTTTATACAGCTAACGAAAGGGAATATAAATCATCGAATTTTTTATTGGATGAACTTAAAAAAGCCCAGAAAATAATAAATAATAAGAGTACTTCTATTACAGTGAAAGTATTTAAAGCATATATAAAAATTCGTGTTAATACAAAAATTGAAAATCCATATACTAATTTTATGCAAGAGGGTATAAATGATTATAATTACAAGGAAATAAAATTGTAATTAAAGTGTGTTTTCTAAAACGGAGGATATAGTATGAACAGTATTTATCTTTGTTACGATGTTAAGGGGATTCAGAATTTCATATTCAGAATTCCAAAGTTGTCGTATATCATCGGCGGTAGTGCTCTCATAGACCGCTTTGACAGGACGACAATACACGGGTTAAAAGTGAGTGGAGCAGAACTGCTTTTTTCTGCAGGTGGTAAAGGTGCTTTCCTTTGTGATTCAGCAGATGATGCTGACAAGTTAAAATCTGAGATCGTCAGACTTGGTCATGAATTCGGTCTTGAAATCAAAATCGGTCTCGGTGCATCTTTCTCAGAAGCATCGAACACTAGTGACATGACTTATCCTTTTTTACCGGAAAATTTTGAGGGGCAACCATGCGAAATTAGCGGATTGTATCCTGTTGATTCAAAAAACAAAGAAGGGATACATAAAGTCGTTTCGCTAAGGAACGATTCTTCGATTAAAACAAGCTTTGAGAATGACATTATTAAAAGGATAGGTGTTTTTCTTAATATGGAAGATATTGCATCATTTGAATTTTTTCATAATGTTGATCCAAACGATAAAAAAGGCAAAGAAGGTTCAAAAGCAATAGGCGGAAGGAACAGATGGGCAGTAATCTGTATGGACGGTAATGATATGGGATCCCAATTCCGTGCTTACAGTGAACTTCATAATGGAAAAATTGACCGGAACTGGCTTAAAGAGATGAGCTTTTCTCTTGATGAGATCACAAGAAATGCTTGTGCTGATGGAATTCTAGAAGTTGTAAAAGAATGGAAAAAAAGTATCAACCCCGATACTAAAGAAAAAAAAATCATACTGCCTGTAAGACCACTCGTTGTAGGGGGTGATGACATTATTGTTTTATGTCATGTAAATTATGCTTTTGATTTCGTAAATGTAGTTTGTGAATCTTTTAATAAGGAAAGCAAAAAAATAAATGAAATTTACAAAAGTAAAAACAAAGAAAATATATGGGTAGGAACAGACGGTGAGCTTACAATTAGCTCAGGGATTTTCTTTTGTCCTGTTTCATTACCTCTACATACAGCCATCCCTTACGCAGAATCATTACTCTCAAGTGCAAAAAGCAAAGGAAGGGAACAGCGATCAAATGATAACTCTGCGGCAGTATCATGTATCGACTGGGAACAGGTAACTGATGGAGTTGTAGATACACCTGCAGGTAAAAGACAGCGTGAGTTCAGATTTAAGGATACTAATAAAAATTTAGTACTTGAACTTACACAGAAACCATACACATTAAACGAATTCAGAGAACTCAATGAAATCTCAATGAAATATTATAATATTCCTTCCACAACAAGAAATTCAATACTTTCATCTATTTTTTCTGATTCAAACAGCAGGTTGTCGTTTTGGTCTAAACTGACTAAGAATCACAAAGATCTGGCTGATGACCTAAAGGAATATCCTGAATTTACCGGAAAATGGAGAAAAGAAAATCCTGAAAAGGAATTCAAAGTATATTCAACTCCGGTTATAGATGCCCTTCAGCTTTTGGAGGAAACTAAAAGAATGTCATATAAAACAATTCTGTAGGAGAGTTTTATGCTTAGATATGATTATGAAATAAAACTGATTTCAGAATGTGAAGCAGGTAGCGGGTTTGGATCGGAATTGGTAAACAGCCTACTTCCAAGAAATTCAGATGGGAATATAATTATTCCGGCATCTCATATAAAAGGATTGATGCGTAGCGTATTTGAGGACATGGGCGGTTGCCTATTTCCAGATAAAAAAGAACCAGCTACTAACTTGGTTTTTGGCGGCGGTGCATCTGAGACTGGTGAATGTGCAGAATCAGGCTTTAGAATTTCTGATGCGATTTATGTTAATAACGAAACTTCTAAAAAAGATTCTTTTCTGATAACGAGGACAACTATAGATGAGTTTGGCAGAGCTCAAGAGCATTCGTTGAGGACTACAGAGGCTCTAGGCGCAGGTGCTGTATTGAAAGGCGAGATTATTATAAATGCCGATAAAGATTCTTTAATAGATATAGCAGTTAGATTCTCAATGCTATCGATTATGACAATCGGAGGTAACAGGAACAGAGGCAGTGGTGCATGCGTAATTCAACTTGCGGGATCTGAATTGGGACCTGGAGCTCTTCTTAAGCTGTTCTTAACAAAATTAAGTGTTGAAAGTTTAAAATCTAATCCCATCAAACAGAATAACGCTATTCAAATTAAAGATGGTGACAAAGTTGTGTTTATAAAATTAAATTTCGAATCGAATGGTAAAATCTGCTGCCCGGAAATACCGTT
>JAKLPX010000219.1 GCA_022013635.1 Candidatus Delongbacteria bacterium | reverse complement strand
TTCTTCATTTGTCAATTCTATTTTTACCGGTAATCTCATTTTCATAAATTCCTGTTTTATTAATTCTACTAGAAATATAACAAAATGAAATATAAATTGAAAGAAAAATAATGACTATTTTATTCGTAACAGTACACTAGAAGGATCGCCTGCTCAGATAAATTCAAAGCTGAAGTTGATGAAAAGGATCAGAAATTAACCTCGGTAAAATTAGTTGCTGATTATATGAAACAAATACTAAGGATGTATATAGACAAGAATGGCAACCTGTGGATCAAACCCGCTATCGGAGGATTAGAGTTTGATCATCAATTTTTCGATATTTTCAATTCGAAAGGTGTATTTTTAAAGAGAATAAAATTACCTCTTCCTGACACTTATAATCGATTGGTTTTCGACAAAGACAAGTTGATAGGGATTGATCGGGAAGGCTGTGAATTAAAGATTTTTGATTATGTGTTTTTATAACTGTCTAAAATAAAGAGCGTTCATGACTAAACTTGTTAACTCCAAAATACAACTGCTAACATTGGAAAAATGACTTGACCCGTGTTATGTTTACTTGTGAGCTTTTTTCCATGACCGTTAGCCTCCATTAATTTTTTATTCTAGAACCCTATGTGGCAATTTAGAGCAAAAGAAAGAGGCGGTATTTTCCGCCTCTTTTGTTTTAATATTTATAGCTGAGGATCATTTCATTAGGATCATTTTCTGTGTGAGAGATTTTCCATCAACATCAAGTGTGTAATAATATACACCTGAATTGAATCTGCTACCGTCAAAGTCAACAGAATGCACACCGGCTTGTCTCAATCCGTTTGCAAGCTCAGCTACTTTTTGTCCGCTGACATTATAAACACTAAGTTTGACATTGGTTGCTTTCGCAAGTGCAAATCTGATCTGAGTAATCGGATTGAACGGATTCGGATAGTTCTGGAATAGTTCATGCTGAGTCGGTATTGTACTTTCTGCTATATCTGCAGGATTGTTTTTGTCTATACTATCGTTTAATTTTGAGATTAATTCTCTCAAATCATCACTGTTAGTTTCACTTCTCCCTTTTCCTTCAGTATTTTTTAGCATATTGGCAATAGCAATATTAATATCCGCAAGAATTATCTCTTCTTCAAAATCGGCCTCAGCTTTCATTTCTTCCGCGACGGTGATCGCATCATCGTATCTTTTACCCTTGATATGAGTAGCAACTTTCTTTCCTTTGAAGAATTTTTTATGAGATACTGCGTCCGATTCCAAAGCTTCGTCGTATAATGCGATTAGTACTGTGTTGTCAAGATCGGCTTTTTCATAGAGGTAAGGTAATCTTGCCATTGCAACATAATACTCGGGAGTATCAACATATTTTTTTATAATATGCTCATACAGTTTAATTGCAGGCGTTACATTATCTTTCGCTTCAAGATTCAAAGCGTTTGAGAGTAACTTGCTTTCTGTTGACACAGACTGCATTAGGTTGGGATTGATGCCTGATCCGCATGGATTGGAATAGTACGGTTCGTAATCAATCGTATAGTAAGTGTGTCCGAAGAAATAATCGCCTGTTACTTCAGTTGCGCCCCAGTAATTGTATTGGGCATCTATTTTAATTAACTGGTCACGGATAGCCAGTTGAGCTATAGCTATACCAGGAAATCTTGGACTTGCAATAACATCGTTGTTTCGCATATAGATGCTTCCGACAGGAATTATCCCAATATGAGCACTCGGAAATAGTGATGTGTTGGCTACATAAGCGTTCTTTTCAATCAAACAGTTAAGTTCACCATAAGCCTGTATCTGCTCTGTGTTGATCAGTTGAGGGAGAGCATCATGTCCAGAAACAAGAAGACCGTAATATTTGTTATAAGTGAATTCGCATTTTGAAACCGCAGGCGAGCACATAACAAAGCTTGTCCCGATTGCGAAATGGTTGATTTTATTTCTGCTGAAAATACCGTCTGAACTTGTAATTGATATACCTCTGCCTTCATCTATTCCGGTGAGAATATTATCAGTGATTTTGTAATTATATCCCGGTTGCATACCGATAAGTTCAATGCCATTCGTACATCCATCAAAAGTGGTGTTGATTACTTCGAACTTATAATTGCCTTCACCTTTAATTGCTGTCACGGCATTGTTTACTGATACATTTTCGAGCTTTACCGAACTTCCGCCAATGGCATTAATTCCGAGCCATTTTCCTGTACTACCTGTATAAGAAAAAGTTACTCCGTTTGCCGTCAGATAGCCTTTATTCATTACAACGATCTCGGCACCTTCAGATAATTCAATTTCCGCTCCGGTTTCTATAACAAGATTTGCTCCGTTTTCAACGATAATTTTAGTATTAGAAAGCATATTCATTTTCGCATCATTTTTTATCGTAAGTGAGTAACCAGGTTTGATATTTATTACTTTATTTTCAAACAGTGTTGTATTGGAATTTGTAGGGAAAATTAGATCTGCTCCTGTTATTTGCAAATCTAATGGTATTGCCATAATACCGCGAATAGTTTTATAGTAACCTAAATAATTATCGTAAATTAGAGTAGGATACAATAATGAAGTACTGCTGCTTATATACTCTAAATCGGATAATACTGG
>JAKLPX010000218.1 GCA_022013635.1 Candidatus Delongbacteria bacterium | reverse complement strand
GGTGTGTTGGATTATTAGATCAAGACGATGCAGGTATAAAGGCTAAAAAGGTTTTGGCAACTAAGGCATTTACTGAAAATCAGCTAAAAACTTTCAAGTGTTTTGAGCTAAAGCCAATCTATAATACTGATGTATTAAATTTTTACAAAAAAGGTATTAAAATTGAAATTGATATAGAATCCTTATTTCCTATCACAGTTCTTAAAAGGGCTGAAGAATTATCTTATTTAGAAATGAGAAATCCAGGTTTTATAGAGCCTCCCCAAAAGTGGATACAGTTTCACACTTCATTTAAAGAGTATTGCAAAGGTCAAGGTATTGAAGATGATTATTTTTACTATTTAAATAAGGTGAAGAAAATCAAAAAAGATGATTTTAGGAAGCAAGTTGATGTGAGCATCAATTCCTCGGAGTTGGATAATTTTAAGTTACTATTAAACGATTTATTTATTGTGTTAGGCATTTAGACTTTTGACGAATGAGTGCGAGAAAACTGCAAATTAAAATAACCAGTTTTGAAACTAATAATTTTGTTTAAGGTTATAAATACAACTTCATCTAGATAGAGGAGCTAAAACATGGAATTTAACGTCATAGCCTGGCAAACTAATCTGCACTTTTCTGAATTATTAAGTTCGGTATATTTTGAATTTGCACTTTTCATTAGGGAAATTAAGGGTATTAGTTTTTAAAAATAGGAAATTGCTTTTTTATCGTTGGTAAATTATATTGTTCCTCGAATATTTAACCTAAAAATTTACTAATTTTATAAAAAAACAAATATGAAATTTATTTTACTTTTTGGCGCATTATTATTTTCAACACTTTATAGTTCACAAAGCACTTCATGCAGTGATTTGGTGAGTTATGCAAAATCAGAAGACCCATATCCAGATAGAGTCAGTCCCTATGGTTCTACAATGATTGCAAAAGCAGAATTTTATCAAGTTGAAGGAGGGGGTCTTGTAATTGCTTATTTAAAAAGCAATGAGTACGATTATTCCGGTAAACCTTACATATTTTGTGGGATTAGTAGAGAAAGATGGGCAAAATTTAAATCAGTAGGAATGTATGATGGATGGGGTGAGGCTTTCCACCAATACATAATGGACCATACATGTGATTGTAACTAAGTTACTTAAAAATCCATTAACTTTTTAACAAAAAGATATGTGCTATAGATTCAATACCAATTTTTCCATAGAGCAAGCAGAAGAGTACTACGAAGCTCACGAGCTTGAACATGAGTATCACCTTCTAGATGAATTAAATGGATTTAATTATCCTGAAACTGCATTAATCATAGATTCTGCTCCCACAGAAATTGTTGTTGGGAAGTGGGGCTTAATTCCTAGCTGGGGAAAGCCAGATTTTTTGAAAAAAGCCAATACCCTAAATGCAAAAATTGAAACTGTAGAAACTTTAGCTTCTTTCAAAAATTCTGTAAAAAATAGATGCTTAATTCCAGCACATTCTTTTTATGAGTGGCAATGGATGGATGCAAAAGGAAAGGTGAAAAAGAAGTTTGAAATTTCAATTAAGGACCACGATATTTTTTCTTTAGCAGGGATTTATAATCTCTGGACAAATTCAGAAACAGGAAAGCAATTTAGAACTTACAGCATCTTGACTACTGAAGCTAATGTATTAATGTCTGAAATTCATAACAACAAGAAAAGGATGCCTGTTTGCCTTCATAAAGAAATGCACGAAAGGTGGTTGGAAGGAAGACCAGTAGGGGAGTTTGCCTATCCTGGTTATGAAGCTAATCTTGTCGCTCATGAAGTAGGAGGTGGTATTGCGGATTTATTATTCCCAGAAGTTAATTCGAAATAAAAATTATGAAAGAGTTATTTAAAAATTATCCGCATTGTGAAAATTTCAGTATTCACTTTACGCATACTATTGAAAATGAAGCACATGATGTAGAGGTAATGTTTGATGAAGGAATGGATTTACTAAGGGATTGTGCTGATTCCAAAGGAATTGAATTTGATGGTTATTTTGTAGGTCAAATGGATGATGGAAAATATAAAGTGTGTGATTTTGGAGATGAGTTTTATGAAGATAAAGGAAGACGAAATTTATTTAATTTTCTTTCTGCAAAACAAGATTCTAAAGTATTTGAGAATTTAAATTACATTTGGCATATTTGTAAACAAACGGATTTAACACCTGAAATTTTAGATGAGGAAATTCAAAAACTTCATGACCAGGGTGTTTATTTCTAAAATGAAATCTAATCAAGTTGCTTCCTTAACTTCTGAATATCTTTCTGCAGGTTATCCAGAACATCTTTAAGATTTGTAGTGTCTAAATTATTCAGAAGGAATTCCTCAGTATTAATGGCGCATGCAAATTCCCAAATTTCGTAAATATCAGTTAGTTTGATCTCATAGGGTTTATAAAAGGAATTATCTGCACTAAGCCATAAACCTGCTGCTGTTCTATCTATGTATCTTTTATAAGTCACTCCCTCACTTCTGGTTACAAAAATATACGTTCTGTTTTTTGTCATCAAGTCTGGATGTTCAACAAATTTTCCTACAATGAATGTCCCATCATTATATGGTGGCATTGAATCTCCTTCTGCGGGGAAAGCCCGAAACTTTCCATTTCTTAAAAATGGTAAAGAAATTGTTTGCAGATTTTCAATATATTCAGGATCTCCATATCCATTGAGGTAACCCATTGAAGCTTTATGTGGGATAATTTCAATCTTATTATCTCCTGAGCTGTCTACTGCCACAGGAATTACTATCTTATTTCCGGGAAGGTTCATAACTGTATCTAAAGGATATTTTTTAATATCTACACTGATCAGTAAATCAATACTTACATTAAAATATTTGGATATTTTAAGTAAGATATCTATAGGTGGATCTGCTGCTGAATCTTCATACTTTGAATATCTCCCTCTGGAAATTAACAAAGCATCTGCTACTTTCTGTTGAGTAAGTTTTAACTGACCTCTCAAAAACCTGATGTTATCTGCTAAAATTGACATTGCTAATATATTTAGCAACAAATGTAGGAATAATTTTAAATTACTTGATAATTTTGTTCTCAAATTATGGAGAGAGCAATAGCACATTTAGATTTAGATACCTTCTTTGTTTCGTGTGAGAGGGTGAAGAATTCCAGTCTTTATGGGATTCCTGTTATTATTGGTGGTGGAGATAGAGGTGTAGTGGCATCCTGTTCCTATGAAACAAGGTTTTATGGGGTAAGATCTGCTATGCCAATAAAAATGGCTTTAAAATTATGCCCTGAGGCTAAGGTCATAAAGGGGGATATGGACTTATATTCCAAAATGTCTCATGAAGTTACAGAAGTTATTCAAGAGAAAGTTCCTTTATTAGAAAAAGCCAGTATAGATGAGTTTTATTTAGACCTCTCTGGGATGGACAAATTTTTTGGATGTTATAAATGGAGTACAGAAATAGCAGAATCTGTTACTAAAAATACTGGACTACCAATAAGTTTTGCTCTATCCAAAAATAAAACAGTGTCAAAAATAGGAACAGGAGAAGCAAAGCCTATTGGTAGACTAGAAATTCAGGATCAGAATGTAAAGAATTTCTTGAATCCATTATCAATAAAGAAAATTCCAATGGTTGGAAATGTTACTTTCCAGTTACTTTCCAGGATTGGAGTAAGGACCATTCAATCTTTATCTGAAATGCCTGTAGATGTTTTGCAAAAGCTAATTGGGAAAAATGGCATTGAACTTTGGAAAAAAGCTAATGGTTTAGATGAAAATCCAGTTATTCCCTATTCTGAAAGGAAATCCATTTCATCTGAACATACCTTTACAGAGGACAGTATAGATATTACAGCTATAAAAGGTTTAATTGCTGGTATGGTAGAGCAACTTACCTTCAAATTAAGAGAGGAGAAATGGCTCACTTCTACAGTGGTATTAAAAGTTAGATATGCCAATTTTGACACAGAAACTAAGCAGTGTAAAATTTCTTATACTTCTGCTGATCATACTTTGCTTAAATATGCTCTAGAACTTTTTGATAAGCTCTACACCAGAAGGATGAGAATTAGATTAGTAGGATTAAAGTTCACAGGACTTGTACATGGAAACCACCAAATGGATCTGTTTGAAGATACAGAAGAGCTTATAAATCTTTATCAGTCCTTAGATAAGATTAGATCAAGATTCGGAAAATACAGTGTTGGAAGAGCTTCAGGATATTCATACCAAAATCAATAATGTATTTAAATTGTCATTCATATCACAGCTTAAGATATGGTACTATCTCTCTGGAAGATTTAGTTCAGCTTGCTGTAGATCATAAACTTTCTGCTTTAGCACTTACTGATATCAATACCATTACAGGAATTTATGATTTTTACAAATTGTGCCTTGTCAATAATATTAAAGCTCTGGTTGGGGTGGAAGTTAGAAATGGAAATAATGAACTTTACTATATTACACTAGCTAAAAATAATAAAGGAATATCAGAAGTTAACAGGATGTTGACTGCATTTAATTGTGAAGAGAATCCTATTCCCAAGCATAATCCAGATTTTAAGGACAGTTTTGTAATCTATCCTTTTAATAATGTTCCAGAAGTACTTTTGGAGCATGAATTCATAGGAATCAGACCAGAAGAACTCAACCTCATCATTAATATAAAATGGAAAAAGTTAATTGATAAAATGGTGATTCTTTCCCCAGTTACTTTCAGGACTAAAAGGGAATATAATCTACACAGAATATTAAGAGCCATTGACAATAATATTCTAATCTCAAAACTAGAGGAAAATGATATTTGTAGACCTGCAGAATTTTTAAAGCCTGTTGAGCAAGTGCTATTCTATTATAAGAATTTCCCTAACATAATAAATAATACCAAATTCTTGGTTGAACAGTGCAATTACCAGTTTGATTTTTCAACTCCAAAGAATAAAATGAACTTCACTGATTCCCAGGAAAGTGATTTTGAACTTTTAAAAAAATTGGCATTTGAAGGGCTTAAGGAAAAGTATACAATTGGTGATGAGGTAGCCTTAAAAAGATTAGAAAAGGAACTT
The DNA here is from genome assembly GCA_022013635.1 of Candidatus Delongbacteria bacterium. GTDB lineage: Bacteria > UBA4055 > UBA4055 > UBA4055 > UBA4055 > JAKLPX01. The sequence goes on along the minus strand of JAKLPX010000218.1, from coordinate 12,184 downwards.
AAAGTTATTGATGACCTTTGTTTCTGTGGATATTTCCTTATCACCTGGGATATAGTGCAGTACAGTAATTCTATGGGATTTATGCATGTAGGAAGGGGTTCAGGTGCTAACAGTATTGTCAGTTATTGTTTGGGCATCACCAATATTTGTCCTATAGAACTGGACTTATATTTTGAAAGGTTTTTAAATGCAAACAGGAAAAGTCCACCAGATTTTGATATAGACTGGTCTTGGCAGGAAAGAGATGTTATCCTCCAATATATCTTCAATAAATATGGGAAGGAACATGTAGCTTTTTGTGGAACCAATGTGGAGTTTAAATTCCGATCTATTTTCAGAGAACTTGGGAAAGTTTTTGGGTTGCCTAAAGATGAACTTGATGCATTAGCTACCAGACCTCTTTCAGAACATGAAGAGAATTCTATTGTAAAGACAATTCATAAATATGGAAAACTATTAGAGAAATTTCCTAACCAAAGATCTATGCATTCCTGTGGAATTCTCATTTCAGAAGAACCTATTACCAATTTTACAGCTTTAGAAATGCCACCAAAAGGATTTCCTATAGTCCAGTTTGACATGCATGTAGCAGAAGATATAGGTTTTGAAAAATTTGATATCCTGTCACAAAGAGGTATTGGAACTATTAATGATACAGTAAAACTAGTAGAGCAGAATAGGGGTCTTACTGTAGACATCAGGAATTTAGAACTTTCTAAAGATGAAGCTTTAGCTAATGAATATTTAAGCAGAGGAAAAACCATTGGATGCTTCTATATAGAAAGTCCTGCAATGAGGGGGCTCTTAAGAAGATTGAAATGTGACAATTATAAAACTTTAGTAGCCGCATCATCTATTATAAGACCTGGTGTTGCACAGAGTGGAATGATGAGGGAATATATTTTCAGGCATAACAACCCAGATAAATTTGAATATTTCCACAAAGTCTTTGAAGAGCACCTAGGTGAAACTTATGGAATAATGGTCTATCAGGAAGATGTTATTAAAATAGCATTGCACTTCGGGGGATTATCTGCTGATGATGGAGATATATTAAGAAGAGCTATGAGTGGTAAGGGAAGGTCTTTAGCTGCTTTACAAAAAGTGAAAGATGATTTTTTTAAATCTTGTAAGAGTTTAGGGCATCCTGATAAGCTTTCTGCAGAAGTATATAGACAGATTGAGTCTTTTGCAGGATATTCTTTCTGTAAAGCACATTCAGGATCTTATGCAGTGGAAAGTTATCAGAGTTTATATCTTAAGGTTCATTACCCTATTGAATTTATGGTATCTGCTATTAATAATGGTGGTGGGTTTTACAGAACTGAAGTATATGTTCATGAGGCTAGAATGGGGGGTGGAAAAATTAATAATCCGTGTGTTAATAATAGTGAATTTAGTACTACAGTTTATGGGGATGAGGTTTACTTGGGTTTGATGCATATTGAAAAAATAGAAAGTAGGCTTGCACAGTTTATTCCAGAAGAAAGGAGAAAAAATGGAGATTATAAATCTGTAGAGAATTTTATCAAGAGAGTTCCTGTAGGTATTGAAGCTATTCAAATCCTAATATTTATCGGTGCATTTAGGTTTACAGGAAAAAATAAAAATGAACTGCTAATAGAGGCAAGATTTCTTATGAGTAATTTTAAGCCAGAGTATGGATATTTAACCCTTATAGAAGAACCTACGAAAGAATATCAGTTACCTGCATTAAAAAGAAACCCTTTTGAAGATGCTTTTGATGAGCTTGAGATCTTGGGCTTTCCAGTTAGTTTTAGCCCTTTTGATTTACTGCAGACAAAGTATAGAGGTAGTGTCATGGCAAAAGACCTGCTGAAGTATCATAAAACGCAGGTTAAGATGCTTGCTTATCTTATTTCAAGAAAACATGTACCCACTAAGAAAGGAACAATGTATTTTGGAACCTGGATAGATGCAGAAGGGGAGTATTTTGATACAGCTCATTTCCCAGATAACTTGAAGAAATTTCCATTTCAAGGAGGGGGTTGTTATTTACTACTTGGTACTGTAGAAGTGGATTTCCATTTCCCAACTATTACTGTTTTAAAAATGGCTAAAATGCCATTTATAGCTGATCCTAGATATGCTATGGATAAAGAAAAATCATACGAAGTTCATAGGAATATTAATGAAGATGTAAGCATGACTTGGAGACAGCCTTATCCACAGGAAAAAGATATAGGATTACCACGACAAAAAATGAGTTAACTCAAACTATATTTTTAACTTTGATTTCTATGCGAAAATTTTATATTTTATTTATTTTAGTATTTAGCTTTAGTTGTAGTAAGGATAAACAAAACATTTCTAACTGTTCTCAGATTACTACACCTTATAAAAGCTATGAAGAAGCTAATAACACAGTAGAATCTGTTGATTTTAAATATAAAGATGAGGTAAATACTGCTAAAAGTTCATGGATTAGAGGTGCTCAATATTACAGTTGTGATGGTTCAACAGGATATCTAGTATATCAGACTGATAAAAAGGAATACATCCATCAGCAGGTTCCCATTGAAGTCTGGAAAGAATTCAAGAATGCTGAATCATTTGGGAGATTTTACATTAAAAACCTAAAACATAAATACAGAGTAGTTCCCCAAGATGCAGAATAAAGAAGAACTAAAGTTTGAGTTTTCGCAGGAAGATTCTTACATAAACTTAAAACTATCAGATAACTTCCAAACTGATCAGCCCATTTTTGATGAGTTAGCCTATTATCTGGGTGCTATAGAACATCACATACTAAAAGATGAAGCTTCTGTGCACTTAACGATATTAGAAAAACTGGAAATATTATGTAAAAAAGCTAGAGAATATGCAGATGAAGAATCTGAATATGCAGATGACTATAATGAGGTGAAGATTATTACTTTAACTGATAAAAAGTATTTGGGAAATCCCACTACATTATATGATACTATAGATATTATCACGAATCAGCTTCTGAAAGTTAGCATAGAGGGGAAATATGGAATAATTACTGTTCTAACTAAAGTAATATTACCTACTATATATGAGCAGATAATTGTACTTTCAGGGTATCTGGAAGCCCATTTAAAAGGCAATATTTATTTATACTCTAGCTCTGGTAAATTGCTTTTAAGTGATCTGGAAGAAATCGCGGAAAACTATAATCCTTTTGGGGCACACATGCCTTATTTCTGGATTAAAAAAGAAAATAAATGGGGACTGTTCGATCATAAATTTAATCAGATCATTCCATTCAGGTTGGATTATGATTCTTGTGAATTAATATCAGATAATACCAAGGAAAATATCTTTATAAAGGTATATAAAGATGGGAAGTGTGGCTTGATTAATGGGCTTCTTAATATTGAAGTTTTAGAATTGGATGATAATATAGATGATGTAGTTCTAACCTATAACAAAACCTATTTAATAAGCAAAAAAGACCATCATCATTTGGAATTAAATATTGATGATCTTACGATGGGGGAAACTAGGTTAAAGAATGAAAATTAACGTTTATAAAATTTTTTTGAAGCTTTCTAAATTCTGTAAACGCAGATACGTACAGAATACCCCCCACCCATTTTTTTATTTGGAAAATCCCCCTTACCCCAATTATTTAAACAATTAATTTTTTCACCTTAATATTCTTTACAAGGGATTCTAACTGACACCACACTTCCTGCCCACCTCACTCTCTCTCTCAAAACCTACCACCACAACTTCCTGTCATTTTTCACTCAGCTTTAGTCTAACTTAAAAATCAAGAATTATCATGAAAAAGAATTTTGATGGATTCATAGCAAAAGTAGAAATGCTAAAATCCGAAAAAGCGAGTGAAGATAAAAATGGATTATATCCAGTTATCTTACTAGGAATTGCAGGTGAAATACCAAACAGAAGTGTTATTAGTGGCACATTTGCACAAAACATGGGGATTGAATCAGGAAATGTTTACCTCTTTCAGGCAACTGAACAGGCGGAGGATGCTATTTATGGCAGAAAATTTACTTTTATGCCTATATCAAAAAGTCTTTCGGCAGTTGAGGTTCTACAGGCAAAACAATATTTGGGGAAACTCAAAATTGTTGATGTGGAATTTGAAGATGTAGACCCTGATTTTGTTCCAGATGGGATTAAACACGTCTCTTTGGAAAGTGTAATTTCCTAAACCAACAGCCACCCAGAAATGGGTGGCTTTATCTTTAGAATATTTTTAAAATAATTAATACATGTTGTGTTTTTGTTTTTTCCTTATATAGGAAAAAAGAAAAATACAACATGAAATAATTTAAATTAATAAACAAATCTGCAATGGAGAATATTATTGATGAAATTAAGATAACATATATTAGAACTAGCTCTCATAAAGTAATAAAAATATTTGATTCAGAACAAGCCTATGAATATTATATAAAATCTTGGGATCTGCAAAGCATTGAGCTATTTGAAGAATTTAAAATTTTACTTCTTAACCAGGCATCAGAGGTACTAGGTATTTACACGGTTTCTAAAGGGGGAATAAGTTCTACAGTAGTTGAAATAAGGCATATTATATTTATAGCCCTTAAAACGAACTCTACAGGAATAATTGTAGCTCATAATCATCCTTCTGGAAATCTAAAGCCCAGCTCAAATGACCTTAAAATTACTGAAAAAATCAATGAAGCATGTAAAATAATGGATTTGAATCTGATTGATCATTTGATCCTATCTAAAGAAAGTTATTTTAGTTTTAAGGATCAGGGGTACCTGTAGATAAGGAGAGAATGGGGGGATTGGGGTGAATTGTCTGGCTACAGAAATTTATAAGATATTATAATTATAGCTCTTTTACATTAGATACATCAAGCAGATCCTTTGGCTGAACCTCTAATGCCTCAGCTATCCTGAAAATGGTAAATACAGTAGGGTTAGTTCTGCCAGATTCAATTCTAGAAATATTTGTAGGGTCTATCTCACCCTGCATTCTACCAACTAAATCAACCTGAGAGAGTCCTTTCGATTCTCTCATTTCTTTAATTCTTTTACCAACAATTTTAAGAATTTCAGATTTATTCACTTGACTTATTTGACAAGTCAAAAGTGTTAATTATATTTGTTTAACTAAATGCCATATATGGCAATGTTACTATTTAAAACTTAAACTATGAGGACATTTGTATGTGCTTTCCTACTTATTACTTTTCTAATATTATTTTTTAAACATTTATTTAAAAGAGAGAAGAGTATAAAAAAAATTACTATTTATTTAATCCTTTCCTTCCTATGTGTATTCTTGACATTAAGCTTCTTAAATCAGGAACATAGTATGGAAGCTAAATATAGAGAAAGACAAGAAGAACTGAAAGATAGTTTGAAAAATAAACAGAATAAATCCAGTATAGATGAAAATAAGGATTTTAAAATGTTTCGTTCCAAAAATTATTTTGAATTACCAATTCCAAAATATCTCCAATTAGTTCTTTCTGATAGTATTAATTTTTCATTTCAACGACCACTTGAAAAAAGAGTTACTTTAGAAACCAATAAGCAATTTCAAATTGTAATTACAATACAGCCCAAAAGATCAACTCTCTCGCAAAATTCTGTTTTTCAGGTTAGTACTGATGTGCTAGATAAATTGAGAAAATTAAATGAAGAGACTATGAGACATGCAATGCCCACGTTTATTGGTTGGGAAAATTATAAATTATTACGTACTACAATCTCAACGGGAACAAATGGTTTGGGCTATAATTATATACTTACTAATTATGAATTTGATGTCAATGCGGAAAAATTTTATAGCAAATTATATATGTATCCTTTAGAGAATAAAATAATTAGAGTTCAGTATTATTTTCCCCCCGAAAGTGCTGAGGATGTAGATATTTCTGCTACTAATACTAATCTTTTTGAATAAAAATATAGATTCTCAAAATTCAGAACTAATTAAAAAATTTATATTATGAAAAATAAATCTTTACCCACTTTAATCAATATCTTAGGAACAGTTATGACGGTACTTTCATATATCGTACTAGCTATAATGGTGTTCCAGATTTTCTTTACAATGATCCCAAATACTTTTGGAAAGCTACCTGAAGGAGCCGTAGAAATGGCAGGAGCAATAATAGGAAGTACATTTGCTGTAGTTGCAGTAGTTTTTGTTCCTTTTAAGTTTGCAAGATTGCATTCCAACTTACAAAAGTACGTAGGTGGAAAAGGTCCACAAAAAAGGTTTAATATTAATTACGTGATCTGTTGGGTATTATCTATTCTCATCGTTTTTATCTCACTCTTCTCAAGGAATTTCGCTGTTATCTTCATTTTTGTAGCCATATTGATCATTCCATTTGTTTACTTGATATTAACCCATAAATACACCAAAATAACTAATGACCAACACGCTGAGTTTAGAGGAGAATAAGATAGCCTTTATCATTATTCTAGTAAGTAGTATGTTCATAATTTTTCATATAATGACTGGGACAAAATCCGTAAGTCAGAAGAATGTTATCAACAGAAGTAAAATTATTAAACAACTCATGATAGATGAGGACATCTCAAAAAAAGATGCTGAAAAAATTTATTATGAAAATAACCCGCAAGAACTACAAACGGAATAATATGAGTTTAGACAGCGTTTTAATTATTGGGTTTTGTGGTATTTTATCAGGAGTTTTGATGTTATTTCTAACTAGTGACCATCAAATTATTTCTGTACTGAAAAAATTTCAAGGTATAACCACGAGGAGTTTACGGAATAATTCTACTTCAGCAAATAAGTATTTCCAACATCCAAACTTTGAAAAAAATATTGATTCACGTCTCTATTCTTTTTTTATAGATGTGTCCTTTATATTTATTTTATTGTTAGTTGATTTCTATATAATTGAGGGAAATCAAAAAGTTTTGTACGTAATTACTACGATTTTTTTATTTCTACTTCCTTTCTTCTTTTCAAGTAGATCAATTGGCGAACTATTTATGCACATCAAAATTTACTATTGGGGAGGAGAAAAGTTGAATAAACCATTTATTGCTATTTTGAGATACATTTGCAAAATTTTATTTTTTCCACTGAATTTATTAACAATTTTTAAAAGTAATATTTTCATCGAAGATTTAATATTTAAAACGTACCAAACCCTAGAATAACCACTTAATCAGAGTGGTTTTTTAATACCCAAAACTTACTATGAAGAACATCAATTTACCTTTCCAAATTGGAGAGCAATATGATCGTTGGGAGTTTGATTTGGAGGTTTTAGCTACAGAAAAAATAATAGGATATGACAGTTACTATTACATTAGATATATTTCATTTAATGGAATTAAACCTAAGCGAACAGAACTAATATTTTGCTTGGATATTTTAGAAGCAGTTATATTATCCTTTCAACCACCCGATACTTTACATGCAGTTAGAAAGGCTCTAAATATCCACAAATCAGCATGGGCTAAAGCAAGCCATACAAATACCCTTAAAGGCACAGATAGAGTAGTTACGTGTTTATACGAAACTACAAATAACGTGCACCTATTATATGGTAAAAAGCATATAATTTTAAAACTTTTAGCTGACTTAAGAAGATCTTAAGCAGCAATAACAATTAAGAAAAGGCATACAATTAGGCATACCCATTATTTTATTTTAATAAATTTGTTTAGAAACCAGATTCATAGATAAATAGCGGAGAGTCGTGTCCCCGCTACTAACTAAAGACTGTTCAGAAGAACAGTCTTTTTTTTATATTCAGTTGTATGCAAGATCTCCCAGGAAAAGCCATTTACGATTTCCATTTTACCACCGCCAGAAAGAAACTTTTTGTGCATGACCAGTTTGGTCCCAAAGTAGAAATGCCCGTTTCGTACTATTTCAGAAAATTAAAAAAAATGCCTGAACTGGAACAGACAGCGATCGGAGAATGTTATGGAAAAGTGCTGGATATCGGTGCTGCAGCTGGTTCACATGCGCTTGAAATTCAGAAAAACGGACTTGAAGTTTTTGCTATTGAAATCTCTCCAAGTGCCTGTGAAGTGATGAAAGCGAGAGGGGTGAAGAACATTATCTGTGAAGATTTCTTTCAGTTTGCAGGGCACACATTTGATACACTGCTTCTGCTGATGAACGGTATCGGAATCTCATCAACGCTTGACGGCTTCAGAAAATTCCTGAAAAAGGCTAAAACGCTTTTGAATGAGGGCGGACAGATTATATTTGATTCCTGTGATATTTCCTATATGTACGAAGATACCGAAATGCCGGCGCATCATTATTACGGAGAGGCAAAATGCAGGTATGAATACAGCGGGCAGTTAACCGACTGGTTTGAATGGCTTTACCTCGATAAAATAACGATGCAGAAAATCGCTGCTGAACTTGGATTTCATTCGGAAATCATCTTTGAAGATGAAGACGGCCAGTATTTAGCTGTGCTGACGAAAAATGATTAAAACTTTTTGTGGCGCAATCTATCTTATTGACCCTAATAAACGCAAAAACCTTAAGCAATGCTTAAGGTTTTTATTCTCGCCGGGAGTTTATTTTCAGAGACGTTCAGGAATAAGTTCCTCTTCCTCAGCACCGTGCAGATACCGTTCTTTGCTGTCATCCAATTCATCCATCCAGTCGGTATGGTGTTCTGCGGCCATGGTGCCGGTGACCACACTTCGATAGGATTTATCCCTGTACGTCAATATATTCTCCTCTTTATCCTGCAGCCATTCTTTCAACATGTCTGAAAGCTTATCCAGATTAAAATGCGGATAATCCGAGAGCGCAAGAAGATCTTTGATATAGTCGGTCTGGAAGTCCACGTTTTCAAAGCTGCTTTTCAGTGTACTGTTTCTTTCGAGCCATTTATTAATGTCGATCCGCCGCTCTGCCTCTTCAGGAAGCTGCATGTGGCCCGTCATAAAGTCCCTCGCAACCCACGCCTGGGTATCAAACATATTGAAGGTGTAATACTGGTCCTGCATACCGAGATAAATCAGTTGAGGCAGGCTGTTGAAGAATATTCCTTTGTACAGGTGATCGGGATAAAGATTGTTCTTGGTTTTCAAACGGAGTTCATCAGGGAGGAACGGGAATTTATGCTGATAGCCGGTACACATAATCACCGCATCAAAATCTTCGCTGCTGCCATCCTTAAAGAAAGCCGAATCACCATCGAAATGTGTCACCAGAGGAACTTCTTTAATACCTTCCGGCCAATGGTGCCCAATGGGATTGCTTCTGTAACTTAGGGTTACCGATTTTGCGCCATGTTTGTAACATTGGATGCCGATGTCTTCGGCCGAATAACTGCTTCCGATCAGCAAAAGGTTGCGGCCTTTAAACTGGTCTGCCCCTCTGAAGTCGTGAGCGTGCATCACGTTTCCGGTAAAGGATTCAATCCCTTTGAAATAAGGCATATTCGGGGTGGAAAAATGTCCTGAGGCTACCACCAGATAGTCGAAAACTTCTGAATAGGTCTTGTTGAGTTTCAGGTCATCTAAAATTACGGTGAACTGGCGGCTATCTTCATCATAACTTACCCAGCGCACCGTGGTGTCAAAGCGGATAAAGTCCCGGGCATTGCTTTTTTTAATCCGTCCTTCAATATAATCGAACAGAACAGGCCGCGGAGGGTAGGAGGAAATGGGTTTCTTAAAGTGATTATCAAAAGAATAGTCGGAAAATTCCAGGCATTCTTTGGGGCCGTTGGACCAAAGATATTTGTACATGCTGCCATGGAGTGGTTCGCCGTATTTCCCTACCCCTGTCCGCCAGGAGTAGTTCCACATGCCTCCCCAATTACTTTGCTTTTCAAAACATACGATCTCAGGAATACTTTCGCCCTGATTCTTCAGTGCTTCGAAGGCACGGAGCTGGGCCAGGCCGCTGGGACCTGCACCAATGATACCAATACGTTTGTTCTGCAAATTTTCATTGTTCTTCATAGGAAATATTTAAAAAAGTTATATCAGGAAACCATAGAAATGGATTCCTAAAAGAATTAATGTGCTTGTGAAAGTTTCTGCAAAAGGCAGAGAATGGGATTCAACCCTATGCCCGGTTTTATTGAAAAATTTCAATGAGATTTAATGACCAGGCGGTCGATAAAGTAAGCAATAGTGCTAAAGTACGGATTTTTTTCCATAAATGCAAATCAGAGATTGAAAACTGAAGGGTGAGCTTAAGTTTTTAGACCACCTCTTTCCTTGCTGGTGACGTTCATCAATGGGGATTACGCTAGGCTATTCCGGAGAAGAGCAGGCGTCAATGAATCCTACAAAAAATCCCGGGAATAAATCCGGGATTGAGTGAGCTGTTGACTAAAAACCCTAAAGCTTCTCTGCATCATAATCGCTTTCATTGCTTAAGCGGTCGATTGATTTTATTGCCAAGGTATTGAGTTTTTTTCCGTTTCTGGAAGATGGAAGGTTTTTAGAAACATTTACCTGATCCAGAATCTCGGTTTCCCAGGAGTCGCCATATTTAGCAAAAAGAACCCATCTGAACACCTTTTCTGCCTCTTTTGAACTCCAGTTAATCCGGTAAGAATCTCCTGATTTCTCAACTGAAAGTTTTGGCGTTACCGGTTTTTTAGCACTGATCCATGGGGTTGCAGGAACCAGCGCATTTTCTCTGTAAAGATTTTTGACGGCATTCAGCATTTCTGGATTTTTCTTGAGTCCGTCTGTGCTGTAATGAATTTCTCCCGCTGTATTTTTCGGCAGCACTCTTCGGATGGTATTCATTTGACCTGTAATTTCAGCCTGTCTGTTATCCGATTTCACGCCAACTGTATTCAAACCGGGCCAAAGGTGAATATTCTTGATGTTCTCGTCTTTCCACCATTTCAAGAGTGCGGAGAAACTCTGTGCACCGCCTTCTTTCCAGTACAGCTGAGGCGAATAATAATCGCACCACCCTTCGTTCAGCCACAGTTTTGCATCGGCATACAGCTCATCATACTGTGAAGAACCGGTTACCCCTGCAGGAAATCCCGGTTTCCAAATACCGAATGGAGAGATGCCGAATTTTACGTAGGATTTTTCAGCGTGAATTTCGTCGTGTAATCTTTTGATGATTTTATTAACGTTGCCTCTCCGCCAGTCGCCTTTGGAAAGGGTACCGCCCGAGCTTTTATATCGGTTCCAGGTTCGGTCATCAGGAAAATCTTTTCCGCCGTGGTATTCTTTATAAGGGTAAAAATAATCATCGATGTGTACGGCATCAATATCATAACGTTTTACCAGATCTTTAATTACGTTAGAAACGTGGTTCTGTACCCTCTCGTCGGAAGGATCCATCCAGTACATTCCGTTTCTCAGCCTGTAGACGCTGTCGGACATTACTGACGCCATGCTGGAAGAGGTTACGCTGCCTCCGGTTGTGTGGTGGGCACGGTAAGGGTTCATCCATACATGCAGTTCCATTCCGCGTTTGTGGGCTTCGGCAATCCAGAATTCCAATGGGTCATAATAAGGCGAAGGGGCTTTCCCGGTCTGTCCCGTAAGGAAATAAGACCAGGGTTCCAGATCGCTTTTATACATCGCATCCGCAGACGGACGTACCTGAAAGATCACGGCGTTGAAATTGGCATTCTTCAGCATATCGAGCAGCTGAATGGCTTCGTCTTTCTGTTGCTGAGTCGTTAAGTTATTTCTTGTAGGCCAGTTGATATTGGCGACTGTCGCAATCCATGCAGCACGGAATTCGCGGTTTACTTCTGGAAGGTTTAGTCTTACAACTTCTTTGCCCGAAGAGGGAATTGTGGTGACCGGAGCCTTAGGCGGGACCGGTTTTGTTCCCTGAGTGTTTTTGCTCTGGCTCTTTACCTGAGGTTTTTGCGTGGTACAGGAGTTAATAAAAACTGCTGACGCGATGAGGAGGGTATATTTTAAGTTTCGGATGTTCATGGGACAAAAATACTATTATTATAAGAACTGGAAAATTGCGGTTAGCGTATGTGGATTATTGAATTATGATCTATTTGGAGAGCACTTATATATCTTCTTTTCCTGTTTCTCCAGAAAGAGAGATAAAAGTTTTCATGAACTCCTCATGAAGTATCCATGAAGATTCTGTGTTGATTTCCAAAATAAAATATTTATTTTTTTTGTAAATTTGTTTTTTAAGTCAGTCAAGAACTAGACTCTCTAGCGTGTTAAACCATTTGTGTTTGCACGCTATTTTTTGTTTGATAATCTT
>JAKLPX010000217.1 GCA_022013635.1 Candidatus Delongbacteria bacterium | reverse complement strand
GAACGACTGAGATGGATGCCTGAAAATTATGGGAAACTTTACATATTAATTAATCTTGCCAACTATAAATTGTCCTACTACAAAGATAATGAATTTGTTGAAAGCCATAACATTATAATTGGAAAGGCTTACAGAAAAACTCCTGTATTTAGCGACAAAATGACTTATCTTGTTTTTAATCCTACATGGACAGTTCCGCCGACAATTCTATATAAGGATATGATCCCTGCGGTAAGAAAGGATAAGGATTACCTTACTAAGAAAAATATCAAAGTATTTAAGGATAATCTTGTTAAATCACCGGAAATTCCTTCCGACTCTATAGACTGGATGAACTCAAGCGGAAAGAATTTTTATTACAGGCTTGTACAGGATCCGGGTCCAAATAATTCTCTTGGCGAAGTGAAATTTATGTTCCCGAATAAATACAATATTTACCTTCATGACACTCCCGATAAGAATCTTTTTCAAAAAGAAGAAAGAAGCTTCAGCTCCGGGTGTATGAGACTGGAAAATCCCATAAGTTTTGCGGAATTGCTTCTGAAAGATATTCCGGGATGGAATGCTGAAAAAATTAACATCGTAATTTCGACGAGAAAAGAAACTACTGTAAATCTGAAAACTCCGGTATATGTTCATATCCAATACTTGACTACATGGGTTGATGAAAACGGAGAGATCCAATTCAGAAATGACATCTACGACAGAGACGGTGCGGTACTTGAAGGACTAAATAAAAAGAATTAAATATTAATGAAAAAAACTGTTCTACTATATATTATATTCGCTTTAGTAACAGTATTTTCTGCTGATTCCAGGTGCAATTTCAGAGTTGTTGTTAATAAAGAAAAAAATGATCTGAAAATATTCAGCATTTTTGTTATGCCCGGTAATAATTTTGACCTTAAAGTATTGAGCAGAGAACACATTACTGTGCAGTTCAACAATAACCTTCTCCTTCCTAAAAAAGGAGTTTACTCGATCATCGCTCCGAAAAATAAAGGAAATTATGATCTGCTTCTCGTTGACAGTCAGTCAGATTCTATGCTTATTAATGTATTTGTAAAAGTACCGTTATCGAAGAAGAAAGGCGAATATCTAAACGGCTACAGGATCGGAAATTATCCTTTAAAACCATTGAGCAACGATCCTGTATATGAAAAACCCAAAGGTTTGATCGAGGTTACCGAAAAAAATAAGGATATGAAACTGTCTCCTAATTTTGCATTATCTGATTTCGTCTGCAAACAGGAAAGTGATTTTCCGAAGTATATTATCATCAAAGAAAGATTACTGCTTAAGCTTGAATATATTCTGGAATTGTTAAGAAATAAAAATATCGGCATAAGTAAATTTAAATTTATAAGTGCCTACAGAACCCCGTATTATAACAAATCTATCGGTAATGTTGCCTACAGCAGACATATTTACGGCGGAGCTGCGGATATTTGTATTGATGAAGATAACAACGGCAGGATGGACGATATTAATAAAGACGGGATATTAGATCATAAAGACGCCGTTTATTTTTATCAGCTGATTGAAGAACAAACAAACGATCGCAGTTATCTTGATTTTATAGGCGGTTTGGGATTGTACAAAAGAAACGAGGCTCATCCTTCATTTATCCATGTAGACACGAGAGGTTTTAAAGCCCGCTGGTAAATTTATGTTTGTATTTTATTGATTAATGGAAAAATAGGTCTTATCTTGTGTACCTGATTAAAGAAATATATTAATTTGAAATATGGAGAGAGTAAAATGGAAGAGAAAATTCAATATTCTATCAATCCGGCGGGTGAAAAATTTCCGATACCCGAAAAAGATGATTACGCAAAAGAATTCAAAAGACTCGAAAAACTTGCCGATAAAGCAAGGACAGAAGGTAAAGAAGTTGTTGTTGTCATGGGTGTAGGTTTTGTCGGTGCAGTGATGGCTGCGATCGTAGCAGACACAAAGGATAAAAAAGGAAATTATTCCAAGTTCGTGATCGGATGTCAGAGACCGAGCCCGAGAAGTTATTGGAAGATCCCTATGCTTAACAGAGGGGAATCTCCCGTAAAAGCCGAAGATCCTGAAGTCGCCGAACTCATTGACAGATGCGTTAAAAAGAAAAAAACTCTCGTTGCGACTTTCGACAGCAATTGTCTGGCTCTCGCTGACTGCGTGGTAGTTGATGTTCAATGTGATTTTTCAAAAAACGATCTCGGCAATATGAAAACTGGCGAAGCTGATATGGCTGCGCTTGAAGCCACTATGAAAACCATCGGAGAAAAAATTCATCCTGAATGTCTTGTGCTGATCGAAACTACGGTCGCTCCGGGAACAACGGAATTTGTAGCTTGGCCGATATTAAAAAAGGAATTCACAAAAAGAAATTTAAAAGAAACACCTTTATTGGCTCACAGCTTTGAAAGAGTAATGCCCGGAAGAGAATATGTCGCAAGCATCCGAGATTTCTGGAGAGTGTGCTCAGGTTGTGATAAAGAGGCTAGAAAAAGAGTAGAGAAATTTTTGCATGAAGTCTTAAATACTAAAAAATTCCCGCTTACTGTAATGGACAGACCGATCGAATCCGAAACTACTAAAATTGTTGAAAATTCATATCGGGCAACAATCCTCGCCTACTTGAACGAATGGAGTATTTTCGCCGAAAAGAACGGTGTTGATATAATTAAAGTCATAAAAGCAATAAAGATGAGACCTACCCACAGCAATATCATATTCCCCGGTCCCGGTATAGGCGGATATTGTTTGCCGAAAGACGGCGGATTGGGTTATTGGGCTTACAAACATATTTTGGGATTTGAAGACGGCGATTCAATATTCAAAATCACTCCTGCTGCTATTGATATCAACGATACGAGAGCTTTACATATAGCTGAATTGACCAGAGACGCATTAAAAGACATGAGCAGATATATTGCCGGTTCTGAAGTTCTTTTATGCGGCGCAAGTTACCGTCAGGATGTCGGCGATACAAGATACAGCGGTTCCGAACTTGTTATAAGAAAACTGACGGAAATGGGAGCGGAACTAAGAGTTCACGATCCTTATGTTGACCACTGGTATGAATTTGAGTCTCAGGACACTTATCCTGCACCCGGTCATTCATGGGCAAGGTTTTTCAGGAATCAGGACGATTTGACAAAATTAAGAGTCGGTAAAGATCTAAAAAAAGAACTTAAGGGAGTTGAGGCACTTATTCTGGCCGTTCCTCACAGCGAATATATGAACCTTGATCCGAAAAAGATCGTAAAATGGGCAGGCGGACCCATTGCGGTCATTGATTGCTTCGGTATTCTTTCCGATGATACGATTAAAGAATATTTAAAGCTCAACTGTGAAGTGAAAGCTTTGGGCAGAGGGCATATTCAAAGACTGAAAGAAGAAATAAAGAAGTAACTGGGCTGAATTATTTAAGGACAAGTAATGAAAATCGGAATTCACATTACACATGAGGCTGTTCAAAAAATTGGCGGTATAGGTTCCGTCATAGCGGGGTTGCTTACAGCTGATTCATACAAATTTTATTTTGACAGATCATTTCTTTACGGACCGTTGTTCAATCTCGACGGTTCGGCGACTACAAGGCTTGGAAAAGACGGTTTGGTTCTTTATTCCGGCATTGACAATTACGATACCGAAAAATATGCCTATATTTTCTCGCCTATAGAAAAAAAATACAACATCTCTGTTGTTTACGGTAAAAGGATTATGTCAAATGAAACAAATCCAAATAATTTTACCGAAACCGAAATAATTCTGTTGTACATCAACAATATGAAAACCGAATATGTTGATAAATTCAAATTTATGCTTTGGGAATCATTTAAAATACAATCCGACAAATACGGTGATTGGGATTACGAGCAATAT
>JAKLPX010000018.1 GCA_022013635.1 Candidatus Delongbacteria bacterium | reverse complement strand
TTTCGAATTATGTCGGTCGCATATTTGCATTCAAGATATTCCAAAGAGAGTTTTTCAAATTCCTTCTTAGCAGATTTAAAGCATGAAACAGCTCTGTATTTTTCTTCAGCATCCATATAAACGATCCCGAGATTATAATTCACGAAAGCCTTGTAAAAAGGAAGCTCATGATTTCCGAGGTATTGAATAATATTCGACATATCTCTGATCCCGTTATCCTGATCACCTGAATAACATCTGATCTTATCGTAGAAGATCATCAGTTTTAGATTAAGTAATTTATTGTCCTCCAGTAAGGAGCTGTTCTGGTGGTACAGAGCGTAAGCCGAACCTATCGTTCCCATTGTTTGATTCAGGTCTTTTATTTTGTCATAAACTATTGCTTTAACGATTCTGTATGTTATTTTATCCTGAAGCGAGGAAACCATATCAACGATTTTTTCGATCTTCAACAAAGATTTCAGCGCTTTTTTATATCTTTCAAGCGCGATATTCAATAAAGCTTCAATAATAGAATATTTAATCGTAAATTGTCTGTTTTCTTTTGTAAAATACAATTTTGATATATCGAGTATTTTCTGGACTTCAGCAGGTTTATTTTGCCTTAAAAGTATCTTGCACTTCATAAAGAGGGATTCGGTCAATTTCGCGTTCCTCTTCAGCAAAGTTCTTATGTCAATTGATTTATTTATGCTAGCGAAAGCTTCATCAAGTTTCCCCGTTTGATAAAATAATTTTGCTCTGTAATAATAAATATCCCCGGTTAAATCCGCTATGTTTACATCTTCCGGTTTTTCAACTCCGCAGTTTATCAGAGTCAGAGCGTCGTTGAAATTCAAATTGTTTATTTTATATTCGGAAAGCCTGTGAGCCGATTTTACCTCGTAAACAATATTATTTTCATCCTTGGCAAGAACATTGCACTCGCTGAAATATTTAATGGAATTATCCCTGTCAAGCAATCTGTTTGAAATGTTTCCGAGCGCGAAATACCCTTCCAGTATATCTTCAATTTCATTGTATTTTTTAAATATTTCAAGAGATGATTTCATGTCGTATAGAACATTTTTCAAATTCCCCTGCAATAATTTGATTTTAGAAATTTTTAAAACCGTTCTTGCTCTCAGCAGATCTCTTTTCCCTTTTTTATATATGCCCAGAGCTTTACTGAGATATTTTATGGATTTATCATATTTGCCGTCATTTTTAAAATAATCTCCAAGCCAGACTAGGTAAGAAGCTTTTATTTCCTTGGGAAAATCTCTTTTTATTTTAAAATTTATCAACCAGTTTCTCGTTGCTTCGAGATAATCAAATCTTCCCGCTTTTGCAGCGCAGTCAAATTTTACCAGCTGTATTTTAAGTTTATTGATTTCTGACAAATTGTGGTCTTCGTCTTCAAATTTTACCAGTTGGTCAAGCACATTGTCGTAATTGCCCAATATTACCTGATTCTGAATTATCGTAATAAATATATTGATCTTTTTTTCAGGATCAGTTTCAATTCCGTACAATCTTTTGAGATTCGTTACGGCAAACTCAATGTTATTTTCTTCAAAAGATTTGTTTATCGCACCTTCCAGCATTTCGATGGCTTTTTCCTTATTCGAGCTTCTGAAATAATAATCAGTCAAAGCGTAAATATTTTCTCCTGTCACGCCGTATTTTTTTTCTATAAGCCTTGCAGTTAATTCGTTCCATTTTAAATACTCGTCTTTCGGAAAATCTTTTATTACAGCGTTCAGAAATAATTTTTTGGTTAAATAATACCGATATCCGTCGAAATATTTAATTTTTTCAATTGCTTCCGAGTCGGTTAATTTGTGAAGAAATTTTATTGTTATTTGATTATTTACCATGGTTACTTTCGAGATAATGTCTATCATATTGAATGGGGTTGGTCTGGCGAGGATCATAAGTGCTTTTATTATCGCCTGCTCTATATTGGAAAATTTTTTAAAATTGTTGAATGTGATCTCCCGCAATCCGATGTTGAGTTCATTAATAAACGAGGGATTTAATGTCCATTTCATCTGTGAACGGCTCAAATAATTCTGATTGAACAGATAAATGAACAATTCATTAATATAATACGGGATACCCCCTGTATATCTGTGAATAAAGCTTATGATCTCATCGGGATAACCCTCATCCATCAGCAGTTGATTTATGTACTCTTTTGTTTCACTCAAAGCAAGAGGATTAATATCTAACTTATGTATGTTATCCCTCAGCCTCTTCAGAGTTATTTTATGATATGATTTTAAGTTTTCAATCTGCACTGTTGTTACTATCATGAAAGCCATTTCTTTTTCAGGGCTTCTTCTCATCTCTCTTGTTAAATTTTCAAAAAGGTTTATGGAAGAAGAGTTTGCGTTGTCGAAATCCTTTAATTCAAGCACAAATTTGATTTTCCGTGAAATCGTGCAAAAAAAATCTGTTATAGCTTCAATCTCTTCTATTCTTTGGATTTTCGCATAAGACGAATCGTCGAAAGCATCAAGTTCTTCATCCTTAATGCCAAACAGGAATTTTAAATTCGGGAAGTTCTCTATATTTAATTTATAAAGTCTGAACATCTCAAGAATTATGATCTCAAAAGCCTGGTATTTTGTTTCATCTCCCCGTACAAAATTTGCCATAAAATAGTCTATGTTCTCATTCAGCTGAATCAGATACTTATACTCCCTTAGAATAGAGGATTTACCGTTTCCGTATCTCCCTATTAAAAAGATCGGTTTGTTGTCATAAAACACTCTTTCCTTAAACACTTTTGACGAATTGACCATAAGTACGCTTAATTCATTTTTCCTGCCTATCAACTTTCCTGAAGATATGTACGATCTGATACCCAGTCCGGTAAACAAATATTGAACCGAATTCTTTTTTTGCTGATCGTCAATCAAATCCAAAATAATTTCATCGGCCCAGTTGTATCTTTTTTCGGGATCAGGCTGCATCATTTTTGAAATGACTTTTTCAAGTTTTTTGGGGATGTCTTTTCTAATCTGGTCAAGCGGTATGTAATTACCTTTTATAGAATTCGTTATAATTTCCTGTTTATCATTACCTTTAAAAGGCAGTTTGCCTGTTATGCTGAAATAAAAAGTCACTCCCAGCGAAAAGAAATCTATTTTGTGAGTTACATTTTTCTTCTGAATAAGTTCCGGCGCAATGAACTGCATGGTTCCTCTTACTTCGGTAGTGATTTTTGAACCGGCAAATCCGAAATCCATGATCTTTAATTTTCCGTAATCGTCAATGAAAATGTTATCCGGTTTAATATCGTAATGGATAACATCCTTTGAATGAATGTATGAAAGAGCTCTTGCCGCCTGAATGAGATTATTCTCGACTTTTTCCCATGAAAAACTTTCTTTTAAAG
>JAKLPX010000216.1 GCA_022013635.1 Candidatus Delongbacteria bacterium | reverse complement strand
TCGTCAGATTCAGCCACATAGATTTCTTTTGCCAATCCATAAATATAAGCATTCCGCGCCATTGCCAGACCGACATCCCAACCCGCATTAGGCTGAAATGTACTTAACACCAGAACATTCCCACTCACAATATGTTCATAATACTGTCTGAACCCGGATTGAAATGTCAGAATACCCTGAGGCAGTACTATTATACTCTTTCCGTAAACGCTTAATGTACTGTCGAGTGCCTGCTTGTCAACTCCTTTGGCAAACCCGCTGACTACCACTTTATCCTCTTTTACACTCTTCTTTGCTATAAAATCCGTAAACTCAAGAGATTCGCTCCCTGCTTTTCTTGATCCGACAATAGCAACAGCTTCCTCGTCTAAAAGACTCTTTCTTCCTTTAACATATAATACAGGTGGGCTTTTTAACTTCAGATTCTCTTTGAGCACAACAGGATAATCTGAGCGATCAACAGGAATAATCTCAATGCCGCCATTCTGAAGCTTTTCAGCCGTAAAAGATGCATGCGGAAGTACTTTTTTCGCGGAACCGGAAAATAGTACTAAACCGTATTTTTTTAAGACAGCGATATCCCTTTGCATGGTAGCTCTTGAGATATAAAATCTGTTCATAAGCTCTTTCAATCCTATACCATTTCTCTCATATATAGTAACAAGTTCCTTGCTTAATCTGATTTTTACAACCTCATTTATAGCCTCATCATGTGGTTTTCTCTCAGATAGTGACTTTGGCCCGAAAAAAGTTAAAGTTATGCCTTCTGAAGTTTCTTACCAAACCGGCTCTCTTAATCCAGCGTTTCTGCATTCTTCTACTAACTTTATTGTCCCCCTGCCTAGTTTATCAATAAATCCCCGTAAATAAACTATATGGGCAATGTCCGGATTAACGGGATGCGACCTATGATTTCTTTTTAAATCTTTAATTTGAATATCCTCGGGCAGTTTTCCGCTTCAGTTCTTGTCATTTTGCAATCTTTCTTACTTTTTTGCTTATCATTAAACAACCAGTTTCTTGCCTTTATCCGTTGAAACATACTTTTGGTTCTTGCTTTTTGATTTATCAATAAGTTCCTTAACAATTAAACCTGAATCAATTGCAGGAATTATATTGTTTTTGAAGCTGTTATAACTGTTTTTCAAGTCGATATTCGTTAAAATCTCCGATCTCGTTTTTGGATTATGGCAGTATATGAGTGTTTTCAATATTCTTTCAGCCACAATATTTTTTGTGTTGCTCCCTAATATAACCAGCAATTTATCAATTTTATTCTCATCATGTGAATCATCATGTGAATCATCATGTGAATCAGTGCCTGAAATAAATTCCGGATGTACTGGAATTTCAGTAACGAAGTACCTTCGTTCATCTCCGTCAGTATCGTATTTCGCTAGTGGAGAGCCGTTGGCTTCGAGCACTCTCTTGATCGTGGGGATTCCTGTACCTTTCCCTTCGGTCAGTCCGAGCTCTTTTAAAAATTCGCCTATGCGCCTGTTCCTGTACCTTCTTACCCTTATCAAACCTTTGTTCAAGTCTGAAATTCTGACAGAAGGATCCGGACCTCCGAAGCTGATTATTTCTATCGCATCAGGCAGTAACCTGACCTCAATAGGTTCCCTTATTTCATAATTCTTGTGATAAACAGCGTTGGCGAGAGCTTCTTCCACAGCCTCGAAAGGATAATTGAAAAATGTTTTAGACTCCGCCTGCCCTTTGATCTTAACAGTTTTTGACTTTACCGTCTGTGCTTTTATATAAGACAGCGCGTTCACAAGTTGCTGTTGTACCGACCCCGAAAATACTTTTTCATAAAATTCTTCTCCACCTGCCCCGTTCGGGAATTCCACGATACTGATATGAGTATAAGGAAAAAACTTCTCCGGAGTATCGTTAAACAATAACAACCCGACATTCTTAGGCAATAGGTGTTCATCCGCGCCTTCGGCAAGATTCATCTGTACGCATAAATCCCTGTGCGGCAGAGATTCGCTCTGCGAGTAAAGTCTGCTGTTAATCTGCCTTAAATGATTCCTCAAAAGAAATGGAGAAATATCATCAATCCGCGCTTTATGATTAACCCGGTCATCAAAAGGAATATTCGCCGTAAGACTGAAAAGTTCGTGCTTCTGCTGATCATTCACTCTGATCGTGCTCGAAAACTTTCTGATAAAATACTCATAATCTTTCTTATTAGAAGTCACATCCTTAGGCACTTCATAAGGCCTGTTGCTGCCCGCCGTCACCCACACAAGAAGAACCTGCTTCCCGTCAACATCTTCAAGCGACATCTTCGGAAAATACTTCGGGCGCATAAGATTACAAAAACCGATCATCTCTTTCTGCACCTTATCGAATTTCGCGTCATCAAAACCGAAAACCGGCCGTTTAGCCATACCGTTCATTTCCTCAACACCCACCACAATATAACCGCTCCCCAAATTCTCAAAATCATTCGCGAAAGCGGCCACCGTACGCATAATCTCAGCAGGATTCCAGCCCTTCTTATACTCGATCCTCTCGGATTCAACTACCTTACCCGCAAGAAGCGTTTCAATATTTATCGGAATGTTCATAATACCCGCTCAGGTTTAATTTTAATTATTTCAATATACGCATTTTTAATATTAATTTCCATAATTTTGCATTACTTTTTTAGAACATTCACTGATACTTTCAATATTTCTTAAATAATTTACACGCCGGCTAATACAATACAAGAAGCGAGAACTCAATATTATCCCCGTACGAGGTGACAGTATTGAACAGCATTTTACAGCCATCATTCATAAATATCTCTGCAGATCCCAGACCCATTCCGAGCTCTGTATAAATCTCTTTTACATCAGGTATTGCGAAAAGCATAATGAAACCCTTAACAGAATTATCCTGTTCACTCAATGCGGTAGCATGAAATACTTTCTTTACAGTATTTTCAATTTCACCTTTAGAGTATTTACTTTCGGCACAGACAAAACTCCCTGTGCTATTCAGCTCGAATAATGCCTTCAGATCACCGAAATCAACCGGCCCCATTCCATACTTTGTACTTATCTCCACTAGTAACTGTAAACACCTGACCACTTTGACTTCCGTTTCGTCCGTTTCATCGAAATGTATTATCATGTCTGCATTAATAAAATCTTCATCCTTTACGCTTCCGGTCGCAATCAACACTGATGTGAAGGAAGGAGAACCGTACTTTGAAGCTCTTTTCAGCATTTCATCGATCATTAACCTCTTCTTGCCACTTACCTGGCCGCAGCACACAATCAGCATATCCGTCAGTCTGTCATTCTCTTCATACTTTACATTGGCAACTCTGCCGTTCATTATGACTTGAGCGACATCTGCCGAATTCCTCTTTACCGATTCGTTTAAGTACCTTTTTACAACAGAATCAAATTCTTTCCCTATTGTCACTATCTTAATCCTCGGTATCCTTTCTTTATTTTCATTCTTCATGATCCGTTCTCCTCTATAATATACCTAACCTTCTCAATTCCCAAAAGCATTTTGCGGTTGCCTGAATATCTTTTGATGCATTGTGAGCTTCATCAAAATTTGAACCGAAAAGCCTGTTGTGCATATCCGAAAGCGTAATCCAGCCCCTAAAATGTTTCGTCGCACCCGTCATCGTGCATATTTTCTTCTTATACTTCAAGCTGTCCTCCAGACCGTTCCTAAGATATTCCGAGCCGACCACTTTCTTATCGAAATATATGTTATGACCTACAAGAAAATTGGATTTTTGCACAAACTCCGCGAATCTATTCAATACGACTGTGACCTCATGGCCCTCGATCAAAGCTCTTTCTGTTGTAATCCCATGAATTTTTGAAGACTCAATAGGAATTTCAAACCCGGAAGGTTTAATAATAAAATCCTCCGAAGCGATCAAGTTACCGTTATCTTCGTAAAGCAAGAAGGCAAGCTGCACAAGTCTCGGCCAATTATCAAAGTCAGAAGTAGGTGCAGAAGAATTCCTGGGAAGTCCTGTCGTTTCTGTGTCAAAAAAAAGATACATATAATATCCTCCGGTAATTTATTTTCGGTAAAATCAATTTAACTGCGAAAAAGCCCAAAAGCAAGCGATTTTTTGAGCTTATTTTGTAGCTGCGCTAAAAGAGAATAAGGGTTTCAACCGGCGCCACGGACGGTTCCAGCCATTTTAGCTACAAAATGCAACTGGTCACAAATTGTGACCGGTTTTAGAAGTATTAAGGTGTTTATAGATTTATTTTCTTACTTACAATAAACGAACCCGGAATCTCTTATATGTTTCAAAGATATTTCAAGATATTTCTGGTTTGAGAATTTAGTGCTTTTTCTACTGCTCCAGCTCTCAATTCCTTTTTGTATAGTCTTAATGTCCGTAGTTTTATCTTTTACAGCTAAATAATCAATGGATGATAATAATTCCAACGCAAAATCAGAATAAAATCCTTCAAGGAACCTGACCGTTTTATCGGCTATATCAAGAAGCTCGTTATTGCTTTGAATTTGATTTTTCACAGTATCATAACCGTCTGAAATGAGCGTAAGAGGATCAAAAGGTTTTTTATTCATATCACTGTATCCCATTATATAACTGCCGTTCAGAGCATTGAGAACAAATCTGACTTTTCCTGAATACGGTCCGTAGAATTTAGGCTTGAATTCGAGCTTAAAATACTTTTCAGCTCCGAATCTTTGAAGAAAATAGCAGACTTTCTCGCTTGAAAACTCAGAAACATATTCGCCGTTCTTTACAAGATCGTATAGCACATATAATAAAAGGGCTCTGGCGTCAGTTAACTTTACCCTTTCTTTTTTCATCTCTTCTTTTATTTGCGCAGTAGGCTCAAAAACAAATATGTCTATATCAAGTTGATTTAACTTCAGGTCAATTATCTTTTTTACTCGCTCCCATTCTAAGCCTCCGTTCCCCGATCCGAGAGGCGGAAGTGCAACACTTTTGATATTTCTTTTTTTAATTATATTTACCAAATCTTCTAAACCTTCCTCAATAAAGCTGTATTCGGAAGTCTTTTTCCAGCTTTTTTTTGTGGGAAAATTTATTATAATCTTATCACCGGTAGAAAGACTGGATTCGTTTGTGACGAACATCCGCCCTATAACGACAGCACTATTTTTGCAGGCCTCTGCATAAGCTTTAAAATTTTCTGGGAATAGTTTTTTGAACTGTAAAGCAATACCTTTACCCATAACTCCATCTGTATTGACCGTATTAACTAAAGCTTCAGCCTCGCTTTCGAATATATTCCCAGTTATGTATTTAATCATTATAAGCCTCCTTTAATAATACGCTTCGGGATTTATTGTAATTTTAGTTTCATCTATCCCGAAATCAATAAGTTTCTGTTTTGTCGTCTGACCATTACAAATGAACCCGCTTATAAGGTCCGGACTAAGATCACCGCGAATCAAAAATTCAGCTTCCATTTTTCGCTTGATATCCAAATTCTCTTCCCCGCCCCAAAAGTGCAAACGAACTGCTTTCCAGTCAATAATATCAGGAAGAAGGTGCAGATTTGAATTGTCAAAAAATGATGTATATCTGTTGACAGCATGTCCGTCAGAAAAATAAAATTCTGAAATTGCTTCGGCAACTTCAACCAGGGAACATTTCAGATAAATTATATCTTCAGCAGGTGTCGGTCTTTCCACAAAATTCCCACCGTTCTGAATAACATACAGCATAGGCATTCTCACACCGAAATAAAAAGGAATAAAATCACCTAAAACGATCTCCCTTGCTGTTAGCAAATATTCTCCATTATCTACAGTCACACGCTTATTTGTTCTGGTCTCGATAATACTTGTATCTCCGATCATAACATAATCAGGATTTGAATTCGGTGAGTTCTTGTGCGTAATGCCATGACTGAGAATATGAGGTATGTTCTCAATGTGTGTCATTCTGTATAATTTTATCTCGTTCAACCTCATTTTCGATATCTCAAATAATTATTTAAAATTAACCTTTCGAACTTTTAAAATCAAGATTATTATTTCAACACATTATCAACCCTTACCCCTCAAATCCTTCTTCTTTAGCTTTTGCTAATATCTTCTCAGCTATGGGTTTCTGCTTTTCGCTCATTTCGCCGTTCTTGTTCACGGTTCTACCGACTATGAAAACGAACTTCCGTTCCCATGCTTCAAGCTTATTATTTTCTTTCGCCCATTTTGATAATGCGAGCCACAAATTTCCGGCTGCAACTTTGCCTTCTTTTGCTTCGGTATTTTTAATTTCAGTTTTCTTCATATTATTGCAACTCCATTTTATTCACTCTTCAACCTGTAGTTTTCTTTTAACTAACGGCACTATTTTTTTTATTCTTTTTCCATTTAACTAAATTATAGAGATTAAACCTTTTATTCCAATCGGTTTTCACTGCATAAAACTTTTTTTTATTTCTTAACGCAATTCTTAGAGAATCTAAATCCGAATTCAAACCTGATTCTCTGAATTTTTCAGAAATTTCAAGTAAAGTCATAGGACAGTTGACTTCTTCAAGTATTTCGACCGCATGATCTTCGATTTTCATGAAATCGGTATTTTTAAAACGAATGTATTTATCTTCAATAATTTTTAGCCCGAATATATCTTTAATTACAGCTACACAAATACTCCTGATATGTTTTTTTTCGGCAATATCAGTATTGAGATAATATTTAGCGATATATCTATTAATCTCTATATCCTGTATTCCTTTTATTTTCCCGTTCAATTTTACGATTAAATCT
>JAKLPX010000215.1 GCA_022013635.1 Candidatus Delongbacteria bacterium | reverse complement strand
TTGATCCCAAAGTTATTATTGATGATAGAACTTATGAAGAAAAATCAAAAGGATACCGCACGAACGATTCTATCGGTCTGGAATTTGATTCACTTGAAACTGCTTATCCGACGATGTGCAAAAAGATACAGGTCGGAACTTCGGTTGAAGGAAGACCTTTGTGGGCTATAAAAATATCTGACAATGCAAACGATGATGAAATTGAGCCTGAATTCAAATATTCATCAACTATGCACGGCGATGAAGTAGTCGGGATGGAGTTCTGTATGGAGCTTATTTATGATATTATAGAAGGATACAATGCCGAAAACGACACAATGAAATATATAGTTGATAATACCGAACTTTTCATCATGCCTCTTCACAATCCCGACGGAAAAGCTGCAGGAAGCAGATATAATGCAAACGGTATTGATCTGAACAGAGCATTTCCTGAAAGAATATATGATCAGGAAAATACTGTTGTGGGTAAACAGGCCGAAGTTGCAGCAATGATAAATTGGAATAATGACAGAAATTTTGTTATGTCGGCAAATTTTCACGGCGGAGCTTTAGTTGCAAATTATCCATGGGATGCCGATCCTGTCTTGGGAAGCGGAGATTATGCCGCATCTCCCGACGATGCGAATTTTATTTTTATTTCCAGAGGTTATGCTGATAGAAACCAGACAATGATTGATTTTGATAACGGGATTACGAACGGCTGTGATTGGTATGAGATCACAGGCGGGATGCAGGATTGGAATTATCATTATTACGGTGCTATGGATGTAACTATGGAAGTATCATATACAAAATGGCCGACCTATTCGACTATTCCGACATACTGGGCAAATAACCGTTCTTCAATGCTTTGGTATCTCATGGCTGTTCACAGAGGCGTAAAAGGTATAGTGGCCGGCAATTACACGACCAAGAGCGAGCCTATAGCCGCTACACTCAGATTCGATGGTATTGATAAGGATATTTTCAGCGATTCTGTTACAGGGGAGTATTATAAAATATTGAAACCGGGAACTTACGCCGTTACGGCATCAGCTGCAGGTTACGCAACAAAATATATAACCGATATAGTTGTAAAGGACAGCTTGGCTACCGTTCTGAATATTGAACTTGACGGCGTAGGCATTGAAGACGACACAGCTCAATTGCCGAATGGAATTATACTTGAGCAGAATTATCCGAATCCGTTCAACCCTTCTACGAATATAAGTTTTTCATTGGACAGACAGCTTGAACTGAACATATATATTTACGACCGGAAAGGTAATACGGTAAAAGAGTTTGCCCGCAGAGAATTTAAGGCAGGCAGGCATACGATAGAATTCAATGCCGAAGGTTTATCGTCAGGAGTATATTACTGCTGTCTGAAAGATGTTGAAGGCGGAGAAATTTCAAAGAAAATGTTAATGTTAAAATAATTACAAGGCAAATTTATGAGTAAAAAAGACATGTTGAAGTTGGCGAAAGAACTTAATCGGTTTATTGACGCTTCGCCTACGGCATCTCACTGCGTATCCGAGACTGAAAAAAAGCTTTTAGAAAACGGTTTCAAAAGACTGTACGAAAAAGATGTATGGAAACTGAAAAATGGCGATAAATTTTTTGTAATCAGGCATGAATCGGCATTGATTGCAGGAATTTACGGAAAAAAAAACCTGAAAGAGTTCGGTTTCAGGATCATAGGCTCGCATACGGATTCACCTTCATTTAAATTGAAACCGAAAGCCGCATTCATTAAAGACGGATATATTCAGCTGTCAACGGAAGTTTACGGCGGACCTCTCTATGCAAGCTGGTTAGACAGAGAATTATCTTTGGCCGGCAATGTCGTTGTAAAAAAAGGTAAGAGCTATGAAATTAAGCTGATTGATCTTGAAAAACCTGTTCTGATCATACCGCAGCTGGCAATTCATTACAACAGAGATGTAAATGAAGCATTTAAGCTGAACCCTCAGGAAAATCTGGTTCCGATCATGGGATTGTCAGAAAAGACGGTCAACGATGATTACATCAAAGATATTATTGCGGAAAAATTAAAGATCAAAGCAAGCGAGATCATTAATTACGATCTTGAGCTATATGCGGTTCAAAAAGGAAATATCTGCGGATTTGAAAACGACTTTATTATGAACAGAGGACTTGACGACAAATCAATGGTTCACGCATCATTACAGGCTCTGCTGGAAGTTACTCCTTCAGACTCTACGATGATTATAGCCCTGTACGATAACGAGGAAGTGGGATCTTCAACAACAAACGGAGGAAAATCTTCTTTTACCTGCGATGTTTTGGAAAGATTGACGAATTTCAATAGGGAAGACTGCCTGAGAGCCATTGACCGGTCTTATTTTATAAGTGCCGACGGAGCACATGCCATTCATCCGAATTATTCGTTAAAATTCGACAAATTAAATAAAGTTTATTTAAACAAAGGACCCGTAATAAAGATCAATGCGAATACCAGCTATGCAACCACCACAGAATCGTCGGCAGTTTTTGAAATGATCTGCACCGCCAAAAAGATACCTTATCAGAAATTCGTTAACAGGTCGGATGTCCGCGGAGGCGGAACCATAGGTTCGATGATAGCGAACAATCTCGGTATAAGAACGGTTGATATCGGTAACGCAATGCTGGCAATGCACTCCGTCCGTGAAACCGCAGGCGTTAAAGATCATTACTGGATGAAAGAGGCCATGAAAGGATTTCTGGAATATTAAAGCTATAAGGCCTGCAGACGCAGGTCTTTTTTTATTAGATGAATGAATTTTATTAACAAGCTCAGTTATGCTCTCACCCTTTGAGTTGAATACGGTCAGTTTAACATTACCGCTGAATCCTTCCGGTACAGAATAAGTTATTGTCGTTTCCGGATTATTTCGCGAAACTCTGGCGGTATGATCTCTCCAATAGTGAAGTACCCCTTCTGCTACGACGGGTTTTAAACCATTTATGAAGAATCTGAAACACAGATCATAATCCTCAGGATAGATATCAGAGTCAAATGCTCCAACTCTGATCAGGTCTTTCCTATGCACCATCCAGCATGATGACTGTATCACACATTCCCTGTAGATCTCACTGAAAATATTGCGTGAACTTATTACTCCGTTCAGCCATGCTTCATATTTCATGTAACCGTCCTTAATACCATCATCTGAGAAACACTCAACCTGCCCTGTTACTACATGGTTTGCACCAAAGAAAACAAGAATACTTTTCATTTTCTTCAGTTTATCCACTGCCATAAGATCATCAGAATCCATGCGGGTTATCAAACTTCCTTTGCTGTATTTAAATGCTGTTCTCAGAGCTGAAATTATTCCATTACCTTCTTCGTTTTGAAATTTTTTTATCCTTTCATCCTTATCTGCATACATTCGCAGAATTTCCTGATTTTCTCAAGACTTTTAGGTTTGACTACTGTTTATATGTTGTGTGGTCTCTTGCTGTGATCTTCGAGTGATCCCATCGTTCCGTCATACCGACCGTACCATTTTCCGACCGTCTTTCTCGTTGTCGCGAAATAATCAGCAGTTTCAGACTTCGTGTGATTGTCCGCGTATTTCACTATTGCATAGCGTAATCCAACAATTTTTTCCTTGCTTTCAAGGTACATTTCGTTGTAATTTGCCATCGTGGTACTCCTTTTTAAGTTTAAGGTTTTTTGTTTTGACACTTGAAATATAAACTTTTTAAAAGTGGGTACCATGTCTTTTTAGCGGACAATTCAACTGAATTATTTCTGTTGATTTCGTTGATGTTTTTTTTTATAATCATATTAATTGAAAATAACAACATTTAATTGGAGGTAAAATATGTTAAAAAAGTTATTAATTTTGTCACTAATGTTAGTGCTCGTCAACATTTTTGCGCTAGACATTTACGGTTTGTACGAACTTACTGGCGATCTTACCTTAAATGAAGATCTGCATATTTATCCGGGAGGTACATTACAGCCCTACAATACGAA
>JAKLPX010000214.1 GCA_022013635.1 Candidatus Delongbacteria bacterium | reverse complement strand
CGAAAAACTTTTTTCCTTGTTTAGTACTTCTTCACTGAATTTATTTTTCTCAATAGAATCTTCTTTTCCGGCGAAAGAAATTTCAGGTATTTCAATATCATCTGAAGAATCTAATTTGTCCAAAGTATCTTTTGTAGTCTGCACTGATAATTTTTCTTTAGAATCGCGGTCCTGAACTTTTTCTTCCATACCCTCAGAGTCTTCAGAAATTTCGCATACAGCAGTCTGCTCAAAAACACTTTCCGGCTCTTCATAATCCAATGACATTGATAAATCATTGTCATTCAGCTGTATGATATTCTTTGCGTCCTGATCAAAAGGATCATATCTGAGAAGCTCCTTTATTATTTCGAGTTGCTCATTTTTATTACCTTTGATTTCTTCTAAGCCTGCAAGATATTTTAATGCTTTTACGCATGTTTTATCTTTTTTTAAGGCTCCCTTGAAAAGCATTTCCGCCTGATCGAATTTTTTCAGTTTGAAAAATATTTCCCCAAGCACGAGTTCGCCCGTAGAATAATCAGGGAAGAAATTTATGTTTTCTTTCAGGATTTTAAGAGCTTTTCCTTTATCGCCGATTTCGCTCAGATAATCTGCGTAAAATCCGAAAAATCTTTTGTCTTCCTTAAATAATTTTTCGATTTTACCTGCGGTCTTTTTAACTGAAGGGTTCATGGCATCTTCTTTATTTTATTTATTAAAATCATTAAAATTCCTCTGCGATTACTACTAGTTTATGCTTTTCGACGATGTAAATATGTCCCTCTTTTTCCATAATAATTTTCGATTTTTTTAATTTGCTCATCACTCTTATTGCGGTTTCAATTGTTGTCCCGGTCAGATTTGCAATTTCCTGTCTCGACAATTTTACTCCCAACTTAATTCCTTGTTCGGTTTTTTCTCCGGTGTTTTTCGCGAATTGAATCAGGTGCCTGGCAATTCTTCTTTCCACTTTTTCAAAAGCCATATTTCTGAGGCTGCGATAGGCCTCCATAAGATGAATGTCAATTATTTCTGTGTAATGTTTATAAATTTCGGATTTTTTTTCTAAAATATCGTTGAAATCAATTGATGTTATTTTCGCGACTACCGAACTTTCAAGAGCCTTAGCGCTGTAAACGCACTCGAGATTTCTTTTATAAAGAAGATTGTTATCAGAAATCAAATCGTTGGAAGATACGATTCTTAAAATAAAATCCTTACCTGCCGACGAATGCGCAAGCAATTTTACTCTTCCTTTGCAGACAAAATAAATCCAGACGCATGAATCGCCCTCTTCAAAGACATATTTGCCCTTTGCAATGTTTTCGATATGAAATTTATCTTCAATTTTTTTAATTTCCTCGATTTTTAACTGCTTAATTATCGGCAGGTCTTTCAAGTAATCAATTTTGTCTTTCATTATTCCATCTCTTAATATTTACTTTTATACTATTTCTCTCTGCTCTGTTTTCATTCTGGACAACTCTTCCAGTATTTCGTTTTGTCTATCTGCGTCATCGGTATATTTAAGTTCTGCATTGAGATTTTTTATCTTTTGTCCGATTTTTCTGATTCTTATTTTTTTTACGCCGTCTGAACATGCTTTCCTAATTTTCTCCATCGCAGTTTCGCTGTTTACACTCTCTGCCTCTCCAAAGAAAGCTTTTTCCTGCTCCAAAACGAAACTTACCATAAAATCCTTGAAATTTTCGTCAAAGTCAAATAAAATATTATTTAATTTTATCGTCTCTCCTTCTTCAAATAGTTCGTAAATTTTCAAAAATAATCTGGAAGAATCTTTATTTCTAAAATCTTTTTCGTTAATTTCAGACAGAATAATTTTTCTTACCCCTTCGTCTGACAACATTAGATAGATAATATTAAACTCAACTAAATCCTCATTTTTAACTATGTAACCTTCATGTATTTTTGAAATTTTGATTTTTCTCTCTTCGGTTCTATGTTTTGACGCCAGTTCTTTTTTCAGCGTTGAAATATCTATGCCGAGCTTTGACGATGCTTCTTTCAAAAAAAGGTCAAGAATTATACCGTCATTAACATTTTTTAAAGTTTCTATTACGGCTTTTGCGGCAACAGCCTTGTTATTAACAGTTTTACCGCCATGGTCATTTAACAATAAATTTAATTCGATTATGTTTAAAGGATTAATGATTGATTTGGAAAGATCATCTTTACCGTTTTTATACAGAAAACTATCGGGATCGGCATCATCCGGGAGTACTACAATTGAAGGTATCAACCCGTTCGAAATCAGAATTTCGGATGTTCTGAGCGCTGATTTTTTGCCTGCCTCGTCACCATCGAGAAGAACAGTAATTTTATCCGCATTCCTTTTAATTAATAGCGCGTGATTTTCTGTAAATGCGGTTCCGCAGATTGCTACAGTATTGGAAAAACCGAATTTATGCATTGTGATGAGATCAATATTTCCTTCCACCAAAATTATTTCTTTTGTTTTTCTGATTGTGTCCAAAGCCTGATGAAGTCCGTAAAGTACTTGGCTTTTCTTGTAAATAACAGTTTCCGGCGAATTTAAGTATTTTGGCTGTATCTCGTCATCAAGAGTCCTTCCGCTGAAAGCTACGGTATTTCCGAGATTGTCGAAGACCGGAAACATTAATCTATTCCTGAATTGATCGTATATATTTCCTTTTTCATTTTTCTTTCTTAAACCGGCTTCGACAAGTATTTCTTCGTCGTATTGATTGAATCTCCGATCTGACCTGAGAAGATGCCAATCGTCTGGAGCGAAACCCAATCTAAACTTATCAACAAACTTTTTTTCGATATTTCTTGATTTAAGGTATCCAACAACTTTAGAATCGCTTTTCTTATACTCTTCTAATAGGTTTTCATAAAAAAAATCACATGCAAATTTATTTAATAGACGAAAAAGCTCTTTTTTATCATCAGCTGATCTGTCGTATCCTTTATCTTCATAAGTTTCAACTATTTCAATGCCGTATCTTGCGGCTATGTGCCTTATTGCATCGGGATAAGATAAATTATCATAAGACATGACGAATTTAATAGAATCGCCTGAGGCTCCGCAACCGAAGCATTTGAATATCTGTTTTGATTGAGAAACCATAAATGAGGGCGTTTTTTCGTCATGGAAAGGGCATCTTGACTTATAGTTCGCTCCTGACCTTCTGAGGTCTATCCTTTCTCCGATTACATCAACTATATCAACGGAGTTCTGAAGTTTCTCTATTTGTTCTTTTGGTATCAATTTCCGCCTTTAATTAATATTTCTGGAGTTCATCATTGATTATTACAAGTTCAACAGAAGCTTGTTTGAACATCTCTTCCGATTCCTGCCCTCTCTGGTATTTTCTTTCTACGACAACTCTTGTGATACCGCTGTTGATTATTATCATTGCGCATGTCCTGCATGGAGTCATTCTGCAGTATAGAGTAGCACCTTCAATGGAAATTCCGAGTTTTGCCGCCTGACAGATCGCGTTTTGTTCCGCATGAACTGTTCTTACACAATGTTCTGAAATACTTCCGTCCTCATGAAGCATCTTTTTCATCTGGTGCCCTACTTCATCGCAATGCGGCAGTCCGATAGGAGATCCTACATAACCCGTAGTAAGTATCTGCCCTTTTCTGGCGATCACACATCCGCTTCTCCCCCTGTCACAAGTCGCTCTCTTGGAAACTGCGTTCATGACTTCCATAAAATACTCATCCCACGACGGTCTGATATATTTTTCCTGTTCGCTCATTTTCTATCCTGTATTTGATTCAAATATTCATCTAAATAAATCCAATCTTTAATTGTTTCTTCAACAGCAGGAGTACTTGAATGAGATTTATATGGTTTATAGCTTTCATTCATATTCAGCATAAAGTGACTTCCTTTCTTAATTACTAAACCTCCAAATAACTGCTTCCCTCTCATTGATTCCTCAATTATATATTTGTAAAGACCTTCCGCTTTCAATTTATTTATATCTTCTCTGTCCCCAGAAGCTTTCGTATCAAATATGCCTAATTTTCCATTTTTAAATAAAACAAGAAAATCCGGTT
>JAKLPX010000213.1 GCA_022013635.1 Candidatus Delongbacteria bacterium | reverse complement strand
GAGAGATTTAAGTGAGTTTACGAGAGTTTTACGAGAGTTTTACGAGAGTTTGTAGCTAATTTTGATGTAAAATAGAAAATGAATTAAGAGAGATTTAAGTGAGTTTACGAGAGTTTAAAATAGGATAACTAAATGGATAAAGCAAAGCTTCTTGATGTACTATCATCAGAATTTGATCAAAAGAGTTGGCAAGATGTACTTGTAAATGTATTTAATGTTAAGAACATATATCAAAGCCCTATTTCTATTCCGCTGCCTGCGAATGACAAAGCAGATTCAGCTTTTGAAACAGCCAAATTTATTACGGCTGATGAAAGAGAGATCGGAGTTTATCAGGTCAATATCAAGTCAGGTGTCCGCCTGGAAAAGAATAAAGTCGGATTAAGGCTATTACTGCGTAATATTTATAAATATGAAGTTGATGGCGCACTAATCGTATTTGTGCAGAACGAAAAATGGAGACTTTCCTTCGTATCTGAAATAAGAGTCAGGAACGAAGAAGGCGGAACAGAAATTAAAGAAACCGAACCGAAGAGATACACATATCTGCTCGGGGTAGGCGAGAAAACAAGAACGGCAAGAGACAGACTGCTTTCATTGTCAGGGAAGCTGATAAATTTAGAAGATATAAGAGAGGCTTTCAGCGTTGAGAAGCTGAACGAAGAATTTTATCAGAGTGTTGCGCAGTATTTTTATAAACTTGTCGGAGCTACCGCAGGCAAAGGAAAAACACAGACTGTGCACGAAAGGATAATGTCGCTTCCCAGCGTAGCTGACGATAATAATAAACTTTATCACGAATTTGCAGTCCGTCTGATCGGCAGGATAATATTCTGCTGGTTTCTAAAAATGAAAAAATCTGAAACGGGAAATCCGTTACTTCCTGAAAATCTATTATCAAGCGAAGCTGTAAAAAACAACTACGGATATTATAAAAACATACTTGAGAGATTATTCTTTCAAACTTTGAATACACCTATGAAAGAAAGACTTAATAATCTCCCTCCGGGATGCGAAAATATTCCATTCCTTAATGGAGGTCTGTTCGAGCCGCACAATGACGATTTTTTCAAACCTGATAATTATTCAGGCATATCTTCAGCTTATTCGCTGCAAATACCGGATGCATGGTTCACAGAACTTTACACAGAACTTGAGAAATACAATTTTACGATAGATGAGAACTCGATCAACGATATGGAAGTCAGCGTTGATCCAGAAATGCTTGGCCGTATATTTGAAAATCTGCTTGCTGAGATTGATCCGGACAGCGGAGAAACGGCAAGAAAAGCTACGGGAAGCTTTTACACCCCGAGGGAGATCGTTGATTATATGGCTACAGAAAGCCTTGTTCATTATCTTCATAAAGAAACTGAGATTAAAAAGGAAAAGATTGAACTATTATTCAAATCTGATATTGAATTGAAAGACGATACGATCTCAGACAAAAGATCAAAAATACTCGACGCTCTCGACAAGGTAAAAATACTCGATCCGGCCTGCGGTTCAGGTGCATTCCCGATGGGAGTTTTACAGAAAATAGTAACAGCGCTCCAAAAACTCGACCCCGATTGCAAATTATGGATAAAAAGACAACTCGACAGGATTGACAATCCGATATTGAAAAAGCAGATAGGAGAGAAATTAAAGAATGCGAGCGTGGAATATGCCCGTAAACTTGGAGTAATACAGAATTCTCTCTACGGAGTTGATATTCAGCCTATCGCCGCGGAAATCTCAAAACTCCGCTGCTTTTTAACGCTTGTAGTTGATGAAAAAATTGACGAAACAAAAGAAAACAGAGGAGTTGAAGCTTTACCTAACCTTGAGTTCAAGTTCGTAACAGCCGACACACTCATAAAATTACCGGAAGAAATAAACCACGGAGGGCTTTTTAACCTCAATGACGAACTCGAAAAACTAAAAGACCTTAGAAAAAGTTATTTACAAAGCTACGGCAAAGAAAAAGCAAAGCTCAAAAAGGAATTTCAGGATCTACAGGAAGAAATGCTCACTCAGCAGTTCACCATGGGCGAAGCCATTGACTACTCAAGCAAAGCTTATAAAATATCATCATGGAAACCCTTCAGTCATGAAAAATCCGACTGGTTCGACCCGCTCTGGATGTTCGGCATAGACGGCTTCGATATCATCATCGGAAATCCACCTTATGTACAGCTCCAGAAAGACGGCGGAAGGCTTGCGGATATGTATAAAAACTGCGGATATAAAACATTCCAGAGAACAGGCGACATTTACGCACTCTTCTACGAAAGCGGAATAAACTCTCTAAACGAAAAAGGAAATCTCTGCTTTATAACAAGCAACAAATGGATGAGAGCAGGATACGGAAAAAGCCTAAGAAATTTCTTTATATCAAAAAATCCCATAATGCTCATTGATCTTGGCCCCGGCATATTCAAACAGGCTACAGTTGACACGAACATTCTTCTCATAGAAAAAAGCGGAAACGATAAAGAACTCAAAGCTGTCACTCTCAAAAAAACAAACAACGGCGCACCCGATGTATCAGACTATTTCAAAGAAAACGCTGTTGAACTAAAAAACCTTACTGAAGAATCATGGTTCATAGGAAACGATGCCGAACAAAAACAAAAAGAGAAAATCGAAAAGATCGGAAAGCCTCTAAAAGACTGGGATGTTAATATATACTATGGAATAAAAACAGGCTTAAACGAAGCCTTTATAATTGATACAGCCACAAAAGAAAAACTATGTAAAGAAGACCCGAAAAGCGCAGAAATTATCAAGCCTATTTTAAGAGGCAGAGACATCAAACGCTACAGCTACGAATGGGCTGGATTGTGGATTATTGCTACATTCCCAGTTCTTAATATAAATATTGAAAATTATCCATCTGTAAAAAAACATCTCCTAAGCTATGGCAAAGAAAAATTAGAACAATCTGGTACTAAGCTAGCTGACGGGACAATTTCAAGGAAAAAAACGGGTAACAAATGGTACGAGACCCAAGATCAGATAGGCTATTGCAAGGAGTTTGAGAAAGAGAAAATTGTATGGAGTGATATAGCTACCGAGCCAATATTTTCTATACTACCGAAAGATGTTTACTTCAATAATACTGTTTACATGGTAATCAGCAAAAGTAATAAATTTTTGACAGCAATTTTAAATTCAAGCATAATAAAATGGTATTTCCCTATGATAGCAACCGATTTAGGAGGACATGGTCAAAGATTTTTTAAAATAT
>JAKLPX010000212.1 GCA_022013635.1 Candidatus Delongbacteria bacterium | reverse complement strand
GGGGATTACGGAATCTGAGATAATTATTGGAAACCAGAGGGAGAAGGGGGAGGGAAAAAAATATATGGGAAAAAATATTAGATCAGTTCGCACAAAATACAGACATCGACCTGGCTTATCCTACAACAAGATTTTATGACAATAATGTTGAAGGGAAAGAAGCTAAGATCAAAAAATAGAGAAGGGGAGGTAAATTGAGAAGATTATTATTCATGCTATGCATAGTTTCAGGAAAACTTATGTTTTCGGCAGGAGTTTATTATAATCTATACGAAACATTCAACCTTGAATCTCCAACAGCTTTGTCTTCATATACAGGGTCATATCTTTTTGATTTTATTCCTGTTGATCTTGATAATATTGACACAAAAATGGAATTTTTGATTTCATTATCCACTTTTGTTAAACAGGTAGGCGGAGTTTACGGCAAGGATGTCAAGAACAGCGAAAATATAGATATGTTAAAAAATTTCAGCATTGTATGGAATCACAAGAAAGAATTCATGCCGTTTTTATCCTATTATACACCGTATAAATCTGTATTAAATTACGATGATGAAAGGGAGGTAATCAAGAAGAGAGATGCGATCTCAATAGGTATTATTTCTGATCTGCAAGCTCATCAGATAGGAATGTCTCTTGATATGCTGATGTCGTCATTTATTGATAATCAGAACGATAACGGAGCAGAATATATTTTTCGGAGAGGCGGTTTTTCGGCAAGGATGATCGTCAATCTGAAAATGAATAAGAAATCATCAATGTTCGTAAGTGTTGTGTCGCCTGTGTTCTGGGATTTTGATATTGACGAAAGAGATCAGCACAAATATCATGATGATTTTTTTGATAAATTTCAATCAAGCACAGGATTTAATTATAAGCATAAAAATTATTATGCAGTTTACTCTTTCGTTTTCAGGAACTTCGAAAAATATTATGATGATGACGACGGTCTTCAATTGACTTACCCATGGATAACCGAACATAATTTTATTTTTGGATATAAAATTGATAAAAATCTGAGATTATCGGTTGATTATCAATTACTTCCTTCGGTATTTACTGAAAATATGCCTGAGATCGGTGATGAATTCAGACATACGATAGGTGTTTTTGCCGCGGTTGAATTTGAGAATTTCATTTTTAACGCGAGATATGCGGACAGCAAACTTCTTTCTATCGAATCTTTGGGAAGAGTATATTTTCAAATGGATTTAATATATAAACTCAAATGATTACGGGGTAAAAATGGTATCTACGATACAGATCAGATGTTTGAATTCTGACGAGACTTTAAATGTGCCTACAGGATCGGCACTATCAAATATAGCTCAAGAACTCAAACTTAATCTAAATTATCCGGTAATAGGGGCAATTGTAAATAATACGCTAAAAGAACTCTCATATCCGGTTACAAGCGAATGCGAGGTTGAATTTATTGACATAACGGACAGCAACGGATTGAGCGTTTATATCAGATCATTGATTTTCATCATGTGTAAAGCCGTAAACGACTTGTTTCCTGTATCAAAATTATATATTCTTCATGCCATTTCGAAAGGATATTATTGCGAGCTGACGGACTTAAACGGAAATAATCTCCTGAATTTGCAGAGTATTTCTAATATTATGGACAAGATGAAGGAGATCATCGGACAGGATCTGCCTTTTGAAAGATTCAAATTGAAAACCGAAGACGCTATAAATCAATTTATAAATCAGGGTCTTGACGACAAGGAATTAATCCTTAAACAAAGGAAAAGAATTTATACCTCCGTATATAAACTCGACGGTATAATAAATTATCTTTACGGATATCTTGCGCCTTCGACCGGAAGTTTGGGTGTTTTCAATCTTGTAAAATATTTCGACGGTATGCTTTTGCAGATACCTTCAACGGAAGACCCCGATAAAATTGTTGACCAAACATTACAGAATAAGCTATTCGAAGTAATTAACGAGCATAGTAAGTGGGTAAAACTTCTTGAAGTGGAGAATGTAGGGAAATTAAATCAGCATATAATCAATAAAAATGCAGGGAATCTGATTAAGATAGCCGAAGCTCTGCATGAGAAAAAGGTCGCTTATATTGCCGATATGATCTCAGAAAGAAAAAATGTAAAGCTGGTGATGATTTCCGGTCCGTCGTCATCAGGTAAAACGACATTTTCAAAAAGACTGAGTGTTCAATTACAGGTAGCCGGATTAAAACCTTTAATTATATCTCTCGATGATTATTTTGTGGACAGGGAGTACACACCGAGAGATGTTAACGGGGAATACGATTTTGAGACTATAGAGGCTATTGACATCAAACTTTTTAACGAGCATTTGTTAAGGCTGTTTGACGGAGAGGAGGTCGAGATACCGAAATTTGATTTCGTGACAGGGAAAAGACTTCAGGGGCGCAAAATACGATGTGAAGGCAATAACATAATCCTTGTCGAAGGTATTCATGCGTTAAATCCGAATCTTACGCTTTTAATTGAAAACAGTCTCAAGTTCAAGATATATGTTTCTGCTTTGACTCAGATATCAATTGACAGACACAACAGAATTCCGACGACCGACAACAGACTTATCAGAAGAATAGTCAGGGATTATAATTTCAGGAGCCACTCTGCTTTAGCCACTTTAAAAAGATGGCCGAGCGTAACTGCGGGGGAGGAGAAGAACATATTTCCTTATCAGGAAGAAGCCGATATCATGTTCAATTCGGCTCTTATGTATGAATTCAGCGTATTGAAACATTTTGCAGAACCTATTATAAACGAAGTCCCGGAAAATACGAGAGAATATGCAGAAGCCATGAGATTATTGAAATTCCTGTCGTTTTTTCTGCCCATCACGAACGAAGACATCCCGAATACTTCGATTATTAAGGAATTTATCGGCGGAAGCAGTTTCGAATATTAGACAGAAAAATTTATAGTACAGATTGAAATTTCAATCTTTTACAACTCCGCCTGTCAGTAAAAACTGCATCGCTTTTTCGGTTTTCATCTCCAGAGGCCTGATCTGCTCTTCACTGACTATCATCAGAAAACCGCTTGTGGGGTTCGGCGTTGTCGGTATAAAAACCGAATATCTCTTTGTTTCCGGAAACGGATTGAAATCATTCGGGACTTCGCCTGTATTAAAACCGATAGTCCAGATACCCTTTGACGGATATTCTATTAAAACAGGATTGGAAAAAAATGATTTTTTTGATGATGAAAAGGACTCTATTATCTGTCTTACAGCTTTATATATGGGTCTTAAGCCGGGTATCTTCATAAAAAACGAATCGGTCAGAGATAGAATTACTTTACCGAG
>JAKLPX010000211.1 GCA_022013635.1 Candidatus Delongbacteria bacterium | reverse complement strand
TATTTCAACAGTGTCTGCAGGAGGGAACAACCCTACAATCATGGGCTCGTCATGGAGTAACGGAACCATATTAAGGGGATTTGACGCCATTAGAAATAACCCTGCCAATTTGGGATTATCGGATAATGTGCAAGGTTCTTTGAATGTATTTTTTTTTATGCCTAACCTTAGTTATGTGCTTGAAAATTCATTTTCATTAAATGTTTATAATGACTATATATCTAAAAGCGGAGATAATTCATGGTCTTCAAGCGATGTTGATAAAATTTTAGACCAGCTGGATGATAAATGGAGAATTCAAAACGAACTCAATTTTGACATTTTCGGTCTTACATACCATAATATGGGATTTTCTATAGCGGCAAATTCCATTCAAAATATATCCGTGCCTAAAGAGCTTTTAGAATTAGTGCTGAAAGGCAATGAAACAGGTAAAGTTTACGATGCCAAAGAATTTGACGGGGAATCTTTCAGCAGCGTATCTTTAGATTTATCTTACGCTCATACGATCAACCATCGCTGGATTGATAAGTATTTTCAAGAATTCTCCGTCGGAGGAACGATAAGATTGATTCATTCTCTACCCGGAGCAGAAATGGATGATTTTGAAAAAGACAGCGAAGAAAAAATCAGTCCTGCATATTTTAAGATCAAAAATGTAGATTCTTATATAGTCGCTCACGATATTACAGACGAGAACTCTCCCGATGAAGGAGCAACTCAGGTAAAAGGATCTTTTGAAGTGTTGGTTTCTGAAGCCGGAATGGGTTTTGCAACCGATTTAGCCATGGCTGGAATAATAAATGACAAAATGACGATCGGACTCAGTTTTATTGATCTGTTTTCTTACATTGACTGGTATAAGAACAGTAAAATTTATAAGTACGAATATAAGATGAACGGACTTCTTTTAAGCGACATGGATGATTCCGATGATTCTTTATTTGCCGATATTCAGACTACCAAAGACGGTTCGTTTTACACTACGCTTCCTATTGAGCTTAAACTTGATTATGTGTGGAAATTCTATCCGGAAAATCAAAATTTGTTTTGGACATCGGCTTACAAGCAAGGATTTAAAAACGAGTTGACCTCTACGACAATGCCTAAATTTTCAACAGGTTTCGAGTGGTACCATAATTCTGCAAAGTGGTTTAGGTTCAGAAGCGGTATAACGCTCGGAGGAGACGCATTATATTCATCTGCCGCAGGATTCAGCACAGCATTTAAACACTATTCTATGGATTTTGCCATAGAGAATAAATATTTTTACGGAGACAGCTCTAAGGGATTGAGTTTTGCGATAGGTCAGAAAATTTACTGGTAAGCAAGGGTTGATTATTGAAAATATGATTTAGGAGAAACATTGATGAAGACTACAAGCGGATAAGTTAAAATGTAAGGAGGGGGCTATGAAGAAGTGCGTACTAATTATTATTTGTATTCTTGCGGGGGTTCTTTGCACAGAGACAGCCGATAAAATTAGCATAGGCAATAAACTGAAGCCTCCTCCAAATCTAAGCATAAATTACGATGACAGTCTTGTTACCTTACAATGGGATTCAGTAAGCAGTGCCGATAAATATTACATTTACGGTAAAAATAATCCCTACGACGATCAGACACTATTAGATAGCACAAATTTAACAACTTGGACTGATAATTTTACAGAAAACAAGTATTTTTTTGTAGTTACAGCAATAATTACAGTTCCTGCCGGTATGGTTTTTGTCGAAGGCGGAACTTTTGACATGGGCGACCACTATTTAGAAGGCGATAGTGACGAACTGCCTGTCCACAGCGTGACTTTAAGCGATTTTCATATAGGTAAATACGAGGTAACACAACCTGAATGGGCGCAGTATATGCCTGTGAATACTTATGATTATGGAGTAGGCGAGAATTATCCGGTTTACTATGTAAGCTGGTATGCAATATTGGTCTATTGCAATCTGCGCAGTATGGCGGAAGGAATCACGCCATGCTACACTATTAGTGGTTCTACTGATCCGGCAGACTGGGGAGAGGTACCGACAAACACGAATTCTACTTGGAACTCGGTTACTTGCAATTGGAGCGTAAATGGCTACAGGCTCCCTTCAGAAGCCGAATGGGAATATGCCGCAAGGGGCGGAACGAACTGGACGGACAATTGCAGATATAGCGGGTGTGTTAATGAAGCAGATTTAACTAATTATGTATGGTATTATGGAAATTACACCGGACCGTGTCATCCAGTCGGCACAAAGGCTCCTAATCAGCTTGGTATCTATGATATGAACGGTAATGTCTGGGAATGGTGCTGGGACTGGTATGGAAAAAGCTATTACACGGCCTGTAACGATCTCGGAATCGTTACTGATCCTTATGGCCCTGATATAGGTTCCCGCCGAGACGCCCGCGGCGGATATTGGAACTCTGCTGC
Organism: Candidatus Delongbacteria bacterium; assembly: GCA_022013635.1. Lineage (GTDB taxonomy): Bacteria > UBA4055 > UBA4055 > UBA4055 > UBA4055 > JAKLPX01. Next base: position 11,223 of record JAKLPX010000211.1, on the reverse strand, counting down.
AGACGACTGTCGCATTGCGGTTCGCTATTACTACGGACCGTCATTCCGCAGTCTTTACAGCGTAGGTTTCCGTGTTTCGAGAACTCCTTAATCACGAGTATAACAAATTTATTGTTTTTTTTAATGATTTTAACTTATATTTATGGATAAAAAATTCTATGGAGATTATGAGAACAAGAATAGGAATAGCCGGATGCGGTCACTTAGGCAAAATTCATACAAAAATGCATACGATGCTTTCGGATATTTCAGAACTTATCGGGGTTTATGATATTAATAGTGAAGCAGTTAAAACGGCATCGGAACTATACAACTGTAAAGGTTTTGATAATTTGGACGAGATGATCTCTCAGGTTGACGGGGTTGTTGTTGCTGTTGCTACTCAGGCTCATTATGAAGTTGCGAAAAAATGTCTGATCGCAGGAAAGCATGTTTTTATTGAAAAACCTATTACTGCAACCGTCGAACAAGGGCGTGAACTTGTTGAAATGGCGAAAGAAAAAGGTCTTATCATACAGGTCGGGCAGATCGAAAGGTATAATCCTGCATTTTCGCAATTAAAAAACTTCGAAATTGAACCTAAATTTATCGAAGCTCACAGATTAGCTACATTCAATCCGAGAGGCGCTGATGTGTCGGTCGTATTGGATCTTATGATTCACGATATTGACCTGATACTAAGTCTGATTAAATCGGATATAGAAAGAATAGATGCCGCAGGAGTAGCAGTCATTACGGATACTGCAGATATTGCCAATGTGAGAATCAAATTCAAAAACGGAGCAGTCGCGAATCTTACAGCTTCAAGAATGAGCTTGAAGAAAATGCGGAAGTTCAGAATATTCCAGAAGGAAAAATATCTGTCGCTTGATCTTGATACGGGAATCGCGGATATTTTCTACCTCGCGGATAAAGATGCCGAGATCAAAGACGGCATGGCTGTGGGGAACCTTGATTATGTTAATAAGAAAATTGTATATTCCAAAAAAGAAAAAGTTGAAGTCAATGCGCTTTTGGAAGAGAACAGGGATTTTGTCGAATCTATATCAAAAGGCAAACCTGTCAAAGTAACGGGCAAAGACGGATTAAAAGCTCTTGAAGTGGCGGATAAGATTTTGAGTGAAATAGCAAACCAATTTAAGGAAAATAATTAGTATGGAATGGTATTCTGTTGATGTTAAAATAAATGACGAGATATTAAGAGATATTTTATCAGACTTCGTATTTTCGATCGGATGCAAAGGGATCGAAGATCTTGACGAAACGACATTTGAAGATGCAAGTGGGTTAAGACTGTTTTTTGAGGAAGACGAAGATCCTCAGATGATAATTAATTCATTGAGATTGTTTTTTACCGAGAACGAACTTGAAGAAATTCCAGAAATGAAATATGAAAAAATTCCAAACATAAATTGGCGTGAGGAATGGAAAAAGACTTATTCGCCGGTTGAGGCGGGAAAGTTCATCGTGGTTCCCGCATGGCAGGAGATAGAATCGGATAAAATAAAGATACTTATCGAACCTAAAATGGCGTTCGGTACGGGAACTCACGAAACCACAAAACTTATGCTTGAGGAGATAAGCAAACACGACTTTACAGGAAAAAAAGTATTCGAGGCAGGATCAGGCTCAGGAATCTTATCTATCGCTTCCGTTTTGAATGGAGCGGAAAGCGTAACTGCGGTTGATATAGACGAAGAGAGCTACGATAACTGCAAGGAAAACGCTCATCTGAATAAAGTAGATACGAAAATTCATACAAAATTTACTGACGACAGTGATTACGATGTCGAAAATACTTACGATATTGTGCTTGCGAATATTAATAGAATCGTTCTCGATGAATTAATTCCTAAATTTAAGAAAATCGTTAAACCTAAAGGTTTGATAATTCTGTCGGGAATCCTTATTGAGGAGAATGCAAGAATGTATCAGAAAGTCCACGATATCGGCGGACTTATCACCGACGGCTATTATGAAATGAACGAGTGGTGTTGTATCAGGCTTGTGAAGGATTGAGGAGAATAAAATGAATTTAAACTTACTTATTAACAAATTAAGCAATTAATGGAGTAATTATGTCAAAAATGAAAGCTTTGGCGAAGGTTAAAGCCGAAAAAGGGCTTTGGATGACTGAAAAAGATATTCCTGAAATCGGAATTAACGATGTTTTGATTAAAATAAAAAAAACCGCTATCTGCGGAACAGACCTTCACATCTATAAATGGGACGAGTGGTCGCAGAGAACGATCAGACCCGGGCAGACTATCGGGCATGAATATGTAGGTACGGTTGCCATGATGGGTTCAGGCGTTAAACATTTCAAAATCGGCGAAAGAGTGACAGGAGAAGGTCATATTGCCTGCGGAAACTGCAGGAATTGCAGGAGAGGCAAAAAACATGTCTGCGAAAATACTGTAGGCATCGGAGTTAATATTGACGGCGCATTTGCGGAATATTTAAAAGTTCCGTATGAAAATGTCATGAAAATAAACTCAAGCATCCCCGACGACTATATCGCGATAATGGACCCGTTCGGAAATGCGACACATACCGCTTTGTCTTTTCCGGTAATCGGTGAAGATGTTTTAATAACCGGCGCCGGTCTGATAGGAAGTATGGCAGTAGCTATTACAAGATTTGCGGGAGCGAGACATATAGTTGTAACAGACATCAGCGAATACAGGCTTGATATTGCCCGTAAAATGGGAGCAACAAGAGCAATTAATACCATGAATATAAATATTAAAGATGTCATGAAAGAATTAGGCATGGTTGGGTTTGATGTAGGATTAGAAATGTCCGGATCGCCTATCGCGTTTAATGATATGATCTCTAGTATGTATAACGGTTCAAAAATCGCACTTCTCGGAATATTGCCTTCAAATACCCAGGTTGCGTGGAGCGATATAATTTTCAAAGCGCTTACTTTAAAAGGAATTTACGGCAGAGAAATGTTCGAAACATGGTATAAAATGGAGCAAATGCTGATCGCAGGATTAGATCTTTCTCCGATAATCACTCATCATTTTAAAGTAGATGATTTCCAAAAAGGTTTTGATGTAATGGAAACAGGTAATTCGGGCAAAGTTATCCTGGAATGGGAATAAATAATGCCGCTTGTTGTTCAGAAATACGGCGGAAGCAGTCTTGCCACGCCTGAAAAGATAAAATCTTTAGCCAAAAGAATAATCGAAAGATACGACTCCGGCACAAAGCTTGTTATAGTAGTATCCGCAGTCGGACAGACGACAGACAATCTGGAAAAGAAAGCGTTCGAGCTTTCGCCGAATCCGGATGCGAGAGAGTTGGATATGCTTATATCAGTCGGCGAAAGAGAATCAATTTCGCTGATGACAATAGCCATAAATTCAATTAGACCCGGTCTTGCAATATCATTTACCGGTTCGCAGATAGGTTTGATTACCGACACGAATCATAGAAATGCAAGAATACTTGAAATAAAAGGCGATCGTTTGGTCGAGGCCTTAGAAAAATGTAAAATCCCGGTTATTGCAGGATTTCAGGGAGTGAGCACGGAAAAGCAGATTACTACGCTGGGCAGAGGCGGATCCGACACAACGGCAGTCGCCGTAACGGCGGCATTAAATGCTGATATATGCGAAATATACAGCGATGTGACCGGAGTTTATAGCGCTGATCCGAGGTTATGCGAATCGGCTGTACTCAATAAAGAACTTGATTACGAAACCATGCTGACCATATCGTCTTTAGGAGCAAAAGTCTTAAAAGACGCCGCGGTGGAATATGCTCACAGACTGAATATAAAAATATCAACCGGATTAAATTCATCCGGCGAATTAGGCACAATAATATCAAACTCCGCAGCATTAGACCGAAACAAATTCGTTTCGCTGGTTTATAACGACAAGCTTAGTTATAAAATTCTATACAAGGAAGACTCCATTTTTGATAATCTTTCAAAAATCAGATATTTTCAAAAAAGCGGATCAGGCGGAATGGTTATTTTTAATCAACTGTATTCTAACAGTGATTCCGAAAAATGCTGTTCGCTTTCTATTGTCAGTTCTGGAATTAGAAGCGAAGGAGATAAACTTTTGCTTATGCGGAATATTTTGTTTGATAATAATGAAATCTTAGCTTTTGATATTTCAGATCTGAAATTTGAGATATTTGTTAAAAATCAAATAGACAAAGCAATAATTCAGAAAATACACGGCATATTTTTTGGATAAAACAAAACCACTTCAAAAATCATTAAAAATATTTATAAAAATTTTACTTCTATTTCGGTATAGAATATATTAACATACCGAAACGGAAAACTTAATTTCAGAGGTACGGCATGGCGAATTCTGCATATAATCCCTATACGATAGCTCAAGAGCAGTTTGACAAAGCGGCGGATATTCTGAATCTTGATAAAGCGTCAAGAGATCTTCTGAGAACTCCGATGAAGGAATTTCATTTCAGCATTCCTGTCAGAATGGACGATGGCATCCGTAGGATATTCAAAGGTTTCAGGATAATGCATAACGACGCCAGAGGTCCGGCAAAAGGCGGGATCAGATTTCATCCGCACGAAACGGTTGATACTATGAGGGCATTATCAATGCTGATGAGCTGGAAAACTGCTGTTGCGGATTTACCATTAGGTGGAGGAAAGGGAGGAGTTATCTGCGATCCTCACGATCTGTCCCTGAATGAACAGGAGCAGATTTGCAGGGGATGGGTAAGGCAGAATTTCAAGAATATCGGAGCAAATATTGATGTGCCTGCTCCGGAACTTATGACAAACGCTCAGCACATGCTTTGGATGCTTGACGAATATGAAACTATTACAGGCGAAAGACAGCCTGGTTTTATTACTGGAAAACCTGTCGGAATGGGCGGGTCGCTTGGCAGAAAAGAAGCCACTGGTTACGGAGTAATGCTCTGTGTGAGAGAAGCATTGAAAGAATTAAACATTAAACCTTCAAATACCACAGCAAGCTTTCAGGGATTCGGAAATGTCGCTCAGAATGCCATAGAACTATACACTAAAATGGGCGGGAAAATCCTATGCGTTTCAAGCTGGAATCAGCAGGATATGGAGGAAATATCATTTTGTAAAGAAGACGGGATAGACCTTTTAGAATTAAAGAAAATCGCAGATCCGTTTGGCGGGATTGATAAGATAAAAGCGAAGGATTTAGGATATCAGGTTATTGCCGGAAATGAATGGATTAAAAAGAATGTAGATATCCTTGTTCCGGCTGCCGTTGAAAATCAGATCAACGAAGATAATATAGAATTGATATCGGAGAAAGTCAAAATTATAGCGGAAGGAGCCAACAGTCCGACAAATCCGAAAGTCGAACCGAGAATCCATACAAAAGATATAAAACTGATACCGGATCTACTGGCAAATTCAGGCGGAGCGATATGCTCTTATTTCGAACAAGTGCAGAGCAATATGAATTATTATTGGGATAAAAACGAGGTATTCGGCAAACTGGATCAGAAAATTACCGCAGCTTATATTTCGATAAGCGAATTTGCCAAGAAAAATAAAATGAATATGCGGGAAGCGGCATATATAATCGCTGTTGACCGCGTCGCCGTGGCATGCAGAGAAAGAGGATGGGTATAATTATGAAGGAATTTGATTTTATAGGCTCATTGGACGAGAATCCGAAAAAAGGTGCTCAGATCGAATATATCGGTTTCGGCGAAGTCGGCGGTAAAGCTCACGGTTTGATTATTGCGGATGAAATCGTAAATAAAATAAATTCTAAAGGGAAATATCCTTCGTTTATTATTGACATCCCTAAATTTACTGTTCTCAGAACAGGTGTTTTCGACACATTCATGCAGATGAACGATCTTTATAAGACAGCTCTAAGCGATGCCAACGACAGCCGTATTGCCCACGAATTCCAGAAAGCAGATCTCCCGTTTGAAATCCTGAAAGACCTGAGAGATTTAATAACGAAAGCCAATAAACCTCTCGCTATAAGGTCATCCAGCCTGCTCGAAGACGCAAAATTCGAACCTTTTGCAGGGATATACGCCACAAAAATGCTTTCCAACAACCAGTTCGATATAGACACAAGATGCCGAAAATTATACGAAGCCGTAAAATTAATCTATGCTTCTGCATTTTTTAAAGCTCCGAAAGACTATATGAAGGCGACTAAACACGATATTAAAGAAGAAAAAATGGCGGTTATTATTCAGGAAGTTATCGGCAGAAAACACGACGACAGGTTTTATCCCGACATATCGGGAGTGGCAAGATCTTATAATTTTTACCCTATGGGAAGGTCAAAGCCCGAAGAAGGCGTTGTTAATCTTGCGGTAGGATTAGGAAAAACGATAGTTGACGGAGGAATATCGTGGACATATTCGCCCGAAGACCCGACACTGACTCCTCCTTTCGGTTCGGTAAGCGATATGCTCAAAAATACCCAGACTGAATTCTGGCATATAAAAATGAGCGAGCCGGAAGAATACGATCCGATAAATGAAACTGAGTTTATGCGTACAAACAACATTCAGAAAGCAGAAAAGGACTCGGCAGTCTCATTTGCTGCATCAACAGTAAGCGATTCGGGAAGGGTAACACCCGGAATAGGTTCTGACGGACCGAGGATAATAAACTTCGCTCCGATATTAAAGCTGGAATTACTTCCGTTGAACGATATCGTAAAAGATCTGCTGAAAAATTCCGCTGAAAAATTCAATACACCTGTAGAGATCGAATTTGCAGTTACCACGACAGGCGAAGGTTACGATGCGACCGGAAGGTTCGGATTTCTACAAGTCCGTCCGATGGTGGTTTCTGACGAGAATGTTAAAATTGAGAGCCACGAAATTGACGATGAAGAAAATATCGTATCATCCGAATTTGTTCTCGGCAACGGCTGTTCCGAAATGATTAAAGACATAGTATATGTAAAACCCGATGTTTTTGACGCTAAGAATACCAAAAAAATAGCGGTCGAGATTGAAAAATTCAATTCTATTCTTACCGTTAAAAACAGAAAATATCTGCTGATCGGTTTCGGGCGCTGGGGAAGCTCCGATCATTGGCTCGGAATTCCTGTAAATTGGAGTCAGATATCTAATGTTCAAACTATAGTGGAAGCCGGACTTCCGAACATGAATGTCGAACTGAGTCAGGGGTCTCATTTTTTCCACAATATGACATGCTTTGGTGTAAATTACTTTTCAGTGCCTGCCTATTACGAGTATGAGATAAACTGGAATTTTTTAAAAAAGCAAAAGGTCATATCCGAGAGCGAGAATGTAGTTCATGTCGAATGTAAAAAACCTATAACGATAAAAGTTGACGGAAAAACAGGAAGAGGGATCATAAAACCGTAAAATAAGGTTGAAAATGGAAAATAAAGAATCCTTAGGACAGCTGATAAGAAGTCTTAGAGAGAGAGCTAAAGAAATCAAATGTCTTTATCAAGTTCAGGAATTATTAAATAATCAATCATTAAGTTCTGAAGAATTATGCAACAAGATCGTTAAAATAATTCCTCAAGGTTTTCAATATCCCGATGTATGTAAAGTGAAGATAATATTTAACAATAAGCAGTTTTTTTATAAAAAATTTTCGGAAACAAAGTGGGAATTGAATTCTAAGATCATTGTAAGGAACGAAATAGTAGGTCAGATAAAAGTATTTTATACAGAAGAAAGACCGAATGAGGACGAAGGTGCTTTTTTAAAAGACGAAAGAAAACTTCTTGATTCGATTTCGGATCAGTTAGGTATGCAAATCCTTCATAAACAATTGAAATCCGTTTTTGAAGAGGGACAACTAAAAGTAAAGGAAATGAAAAGCGAGTGGTGGATAATTTTAGATCTTCTGAAAAGAACCGATCCGAGGCTTTTGGTAAATATCGCCCAGAAAATGCTCAATTATCTTTGCTTGAGCGGGATAGCCGAAGCGGAAAAATTTCTCGATGAATTCAATCCTTCTTTTAAGAAGAAAACCGAACTTTTCAAGGATAATAATTTCCCGATGTCAGTCGTAGAAACTTATGACATATTGAATAAAAGCACTTTCGTTTTTGATATAGCTTCAAGACACATAAGCGAAGGCGATATTCTGGACAGCATTCAGAAATGGATAAAGGAAGATCGTTCCGGATTTATGGTTAACATGCTGGAGAATACGAGTTCTTCGCTATCCGATATTAGCAATGCGATCGAAAGGTATCATCACCTTTCAACTCAGGGACTGGAACTTTCGAAACCGAGAGCTAAAAGCTTCAGAGTAGCCTTAACGAGAAGAATTTTAACAGATCAGCCCGGTTTTATCGAAATTGCGAAAGAACACATCAGGGTTGACGATTTCAATAATCTGATGAAAACGATAATTCATCCTTCAGGCAGTCATGGAAAGGTAGGTGGTAAAAGCAGTGGATTATTTTTGGCTCAACACATATTAAAAAATTCCGTTGAGGATAAGGAAATTGCCAAGAGAGTAAAATTCCCGAAATCATGGTACATCGCTTCGGACGGACTCTTGGAGTTTATGAATTATAACAGCCTTGAAGATATCGTAGAGCAGAAATATAAAGATATCAGTCAGGTCAGGCAGGAATACCCGTATGTAATTCATGTATTTAAGAACTCTTCTTTTCCTCCTGATATTGTAAAAGGGCTGTCTCTGGCCTTGGAGGATTTGGGAGATGATCCGCTTATCGTGAGAAGTTCAAGCCTTTTGGAAGATAGATTGGGAACAAGCTTTGCCGGCAAATATAAAAGTTTATTTATTGCTAATCAGGGCACGAAAGAAGAACGGCTTGAGCAGTTAACCGATGCCGTAACCGAGGTGTATGCCTCTACTTTCGGTCCTGACCCTATAGAATACAGGGACGAACACTCTTTGCTGGACTATCTTGAAGAAATGGGAATAATAATCCAGCAGGTGGTGGGAAATAAGGTCGGTCATTATTTTTTACCGTCATTTGCGGGAGTGGCTTTCAGCAATAACGAGTACAGATGGTCGCCAAGACTTGAAAGAGACGACGGTCTTATCAGGGTTGTGCCGGGTCTCGGCACAAGGGCGGTTGACAGGATTTCAGACGATTATCCTTCAATGATATCTCCGGGGAAACCCGATCTGAGAGTCAATTCGACAATTGAGGAAAAAATAAAAGATTCGCCGAAAAAATTAGATGTAATAAATCTTAAAACAAGAAAATTCGAGACAATTGAACTGCGGGAATTACTCGAAAAGCACGGAAACGAGTATCCGTTCATACACAATATAGTATCCGAGCTTGAGGACAGATACCTGAGAATACCGCGGCTGATCGGACACGATTATAAAAAGAACCTGCACATAGTTACTTTTGAGGGTTTGACGACCAAAACTGCAGTTATCAGCGATATCAGGGAGCTGCTCAATATATTTAAGGAGAAATATAACAGTCCTATAGATATTGAATTTGCCCATGACGGAAAAGATTTATATATCTTGCAATGCAGACCTCAGAGCTTTAATGAAGATAATCATCCTGTTGAAATACCGGATAATACTCTCGACAAAGATATCCTGTTTTCGGCCGATAAGCACATCTCCAACGGTTTGGTTTCGGATATTACGCATATAGTTTATGTAGATCCTGCGGCATACTCTGAAATCGAATCACATGAAGACCTGATGACCGTAGGCAAAGTCGTCGGGAAGTTAAATAAAATATTACCCAAAAGACAGTTTATCCTCTTAGGTCCCGGCAGATGGGGCAGCAGAGGAGATATTAAATTGGGCGTAAATATCACTTATTCCGATATAAATAACACTTCGATGCTCATCGAAATCGCCAAAAAGATGGATGAATATGTTCCCGATCTGTCGTTCGGCACCCATTTCTTTCAGGATCTTGTTGAAGCAAATATTAAATATCTTCCTCTTTATCCCGACGACGGAAAATCAATTTTTAATGAAAAATATTTTATGCGTTCAAAAAATCATCTTTCTGAAATACTGCCGGATTATGCTTATTTGGAAAATGTTATCAAGGTAATTGATATTTCCGAAACTACAAATGGTAATAATCTTCATATATTCATGAATTCCGAGATACCTAAAGCAGTTGCAGTATTTTTAGAACCGACTGGAAATATTTCTTTAAAGAGAAAGAAGGCAGGTTCGGAATATAAGAGAATAAAAAGCGATCTGCATTGGAAGTGGCGCCTAAGTTACGCCCAAGAAATAGCATTAGCAATAGACACCGAAAGATTCGGCGTAAAAGCTTTTTATATTTTCGGCAGCGTAAAAAACGCTACTGCCGTACCGTCAAGCGATATTGATATTATTATTCATTTTTCAGGTTCGGAAGAACAGAAAAATGATCTTTCAAATTGGCTTGATGGCTGGGATCAATGCCTTTCAAGAGTAAATTACTTTAATACAGGGCATAAAATGGGAAAAATCCTTGATGTTCATTTCATCACAGACAAGGATATAGCAAAAAAGACATCTTATGCGTTAAAGATAGGCGCATTGACCGATGCGGCGAGACCGTTACAGTTAAGAACGGTTATAAAAGAAGCCTAGACGCGGAAGAAGGATCGTCAATGTCGAATTTTATCACAGCAAGCTCTTTTCCATCATGAGCAGCGGAAAAAAGAATAGTTCTGCCTATTTTATCATTCCATGAGCCTGTTATTCCGACCGATTCGTGAATATAGCCGTGCAGAGTAACATAAGGCCGTCTTTCTTCAATCAGTTCTTTAATAGCTATGCTTCCGACGAAAACATCCAGAGGAGCGGAATCGAAGAATTTCCCATCTAAATCTGCTCTGTCGAGATTTGTTTTATATGGCGGAGAGTGGAATAAAATTATGGCTTTTGACAAATCTTTGTTTTCAAACAAATCTTCAAGATCCTTTTTTATCGTGGAATACCTTATTATATTGGGTTCGACATGAACAGTTCTTTTGCCGTCTTCGGGAGAAATACATCCAGGATCGGTATATCTTGAAACATCATATTTTTCCCAGTCTTTTATCAGAAAAGGGGTCGGAGGAATATATGAATATCCGAAAATATTTTTCCCGTTGAATTCAACTTCTTTATTATGAATATACGACCAAATTCCTTTTGATTCTGCTTTAACTATCCTGTCCTCATCGTATTTGCCGTCATCGTTTCCCAAAATAATAAATATTTTCGGATAATCCCTTTTCATTTCTGTCTTTAATTCCGAAAAACCCTTAATAATAACATCTTTC